>JAPOYZ010000343.1 GCA_026706325.1 Candidatus Aminicenantota bacterium | reverse complement strand
CACCAGAGTCTGCTCTATCCGGAGATGACCGGTTACGAGAATCTGCTCTTCTACTCGCGCCTCTACGGCGTTCCCCACCCCCGGGAGAGGTCCGGGCGGATGCTGGTGAGAATGGGGCTTTCGGGCGCCGGAGAGCAATTGGTCCGGGAATACTCACGCGGCATGAAACAGCGGCTCACGCTGGGCCGGGCCCTGCTGCACGAACCCCGCCTCCTGCTGTTGGACGAGCCCTACGTGGGTCTGGACCAGCAGGGGAACCGGCTCCTGACGAGCATTCTCCGAAGTCTCAAGGACGGAACCCACCCCGTCCTTCTCGTGCCCCACAATCTGCCGGAGCGCCTGGAACTTTGCGACCTAATTCTGATTCAGCACCGGGGTTCCCTGGTGTATGACCGTTCCTCCGACGGTCTGGGCCGGCGCGAGGTTGAGGCGGCGTACCTGGGAGCCGTGGAGGGGGAGGGGACGGCATCCCGTTCCGGGTCACGGGAGTGAAACCGGCGAAGCTGTTCATCCTGTATCGGCCGGATCTTGAGTCATGAGTTGGTGGAACCTGTACTCGGCGCTTGGATGCTGCACGCTGGTCCTGTTGGCCTGGCTCACTTCCACCAATCGGCGCGGCGTCTCGTGGAGAACGTCGGCGGCGGCCGCCGCCACCGTGGCGGTCATGGGAATCCTGGTCTTCTGGTGGCCCTTTTTCCGGGTCTGCCTGGTGGCTCTCAACGGCGCCGTGACCACTCTGCTCAACGCCTCCGGCGCCGGCGCACGATTCCTCTTCGGTCCTCTGGCGGCCGGTCCGGGACAGGAGGAATCCCTGGGTTTCATCCTGGCCTTCCAGGTATTCCCGGCCGTGGTCTTCTTCTCGGTGATCGTCTCTCTGCTCTATCACTTCGGAGTCCTTCCCTTCGTGGTGAGAAACATCGCCCGATGGGTTCACCGGGGATTCGGCATCAGCGGAGCCGAGGCCTTGGCCACCAGCAGCAACCTGTTCGTCGGCGTCGAATCGACGCTGACGGTCCGGCCCTTTCTGGAGCGCATGACCCGATCCGAGTTGACGATGGTCCTGGCGTCGGGCCTCTCCACCATCGCCAGTTCGGTTCTGGCCGTCTACGCCGGTCTCCTGGAACCCATCTTTCCCTATATCGCAGGGCATTTGATCTCCGCGTCCGTCCTTTCCATTCCCGCCGCCGTCCTGATGTCCAAGATCATCGTCCCGGAGGAAGAAGAGCCTCAGACTCGCCGCACGGTACCTCCCATGGAGGATCTCGCCCGGTCTCCACACTGGATGGGAAGCCTCATTCAGGGCGCCAACGACGGGGTCCGCCTGTCGGTGGGAGTCGGCGCCCTTCTGATCGGAATGTTGGGATTGGTCGAGCTGCTGGACGTGATATTGGGGACGACGGCGGGCTGGGTCTCGAACCTGACGCTCCAGAAGGAACTGGATCTCACGCTGCGGACAATCTTGAGCTGGGTCGCCTATCCCCTGGTTCTCTGTCTGGGGCTGACGCCGGACGAGTGGCCGGTCGCCGCCCGGCTCATCGGCGAACGCTGGATCCTGACCGAAGTGGTGGCCTATCAGGACCTGGCGAGTGTGGTCGCGGCGGGCGAGCTCTCGCCCCGAGGCCTCATGGTTCTGAGCTACGCCCTCTGCGGTTTCACTCACGTGCCTTCCGTGGCCATCTTCGCCGGGGGGCTGTCGGTGCTGGTCCCGGCTCGAAGAAACGACCTGGCCCGCCTCAGTTGGCCCGCCCTCTGGGCGGCCACACTCGCCACGCTCATGACCGGAGCGGCGGCGGGAGTCTTTTTTCACGGTCAGGAAGGGTTGATGGGGCTTTGAGTCCCATTCGAAGCGTGCCGGACGGGCTGGGTCTGATCTGGACGCTGGCCGAGAAGGATCTTCGAATCGAATTCAGATCCCGCCAGGCCTTCTTCACCACCCTCTTCTTTTCTTTCCTGATCCTGATGGTGTTCAGCTTCGCGTTCGACCCGGCGAGCGAGGCCACGCGGAAGGCGGCTCCGGGCATCCTCTGGGTGGCCCTGATCTTTCCCGGCGTGATTCAGCTCAATCGCTCGTTCCAATCCGAAAGAGAGGACGGGACGCTGCTCGGGATTCTCGTTTCGCCCATGGACCGGGGACTCATCTTTTTCGGAAAATTCCTGGCCAATTGGATCTTTCTGCTGGCAGTCGACCTGTTGACCCTGGCCATCTTCATGGTCATCTTCAAGTTTTCCCTGACCGCGTCCACGCTCTGGATGCTGCTTTTGATTCTCCTCTCCAGCCTGGGATTCTCCGCCGTGGGGACCTTGTTCGGCGCCATGGTCTCCAGCATCCGGACCCGGGAGGTCCTGCTTCCCATACTGCTGTTTCCCATCGTCATTCCGGTGATTCTGGCGGCGGTGAACGGCAGCACGGAGGTGCTGCTGGAGGAAAAGTTCCGCTTCCTCTTCCAATGGATTAAAATATTGGCCGCCTTTGACGTGATCTTTCTGGCGGCCTCTTATCTGGTGTTCGAGTATGTGGTCGAAGAATCTTGATGCGGACCGGCAGACGATTCGCCGTTACGCGGCTTGGGCCGGACGGCTCCTGGCGCCGGCCTACCTTCTGGGAGCGTTGGCCCTCTACGCCACATTCCTGTACGCCCCCACGGAGCAGGTCATGGGCGACGTGCAGCGGATCTTCTATTTCCACGTGGGGTCCGCCTGGAACGCCTTTCTGGCCTTTCTGGTGGTCTTCATTGCCAGTATCGCGTATCTCAAGACCCGGCGCGTCAAATGGGACCAGTTGGCCGTGGCGTCCACCGAGGTGGGCGTGGTGTTCACTACCATCACCCTGGTCACCGGGTCGATCTGGGCCAAGCCGATCTGGTACACCTGGTGGCCGTGGGGCGATCCGCGGGTCACGACCACACTGGTGTTGTGGCTGATGTACGTCTCGTACCTCATCCTCCGGAGCAGCCTTCCCGAAGGGGATCAGAAATACAAATTCTGCGCCGTGCTGGGTATTGTCGGTTTCATCAACGTCCCCATCGTCTGGATGTCCATCCGCTGGTGGAGGACCCACCATCCCGTGGTCATCACTTCCAGCGGCATGAATCTGGAGTCGAGGATGGTGGACACGCTGATGATCTCCGTATTCGCTTTCGCGGCCCTCTACTCGGTCCTTCTCTGCTTGAGAACATCCATGCGTCTCCAAGAGCGCGTGACTCGGGAAATGGAAGTGGAGGTTCTGGCCAAATGATGGAGAACGGATCATGATCGGCTATCTCTTCGCCGCCTACATGGTCATCTGGACCCTGCTGTTTGCCTACCTTCTCCATCTCGCCCGGACCCAGCGCCGGCTGGGCCGGCGGCTGGATACGCTGTCCGCGGAGATCCAGGACCGCGGCGGCACTTCCGGCGGCTCCAAGTCCTGACTCCAGGGCGGGAAATCCGCCCTTGACAGCCCCGATATCGAATCTTACTAGTCATTAGCGAATAGACACGCAGGAGGAAGACCGAAATGTCGAGAATCATCGGTATCGATCTGGGAACCACGAACTCCGTGGTGGCGGTGATGGAAGGAAACAAGCCGACCGTCATCGCCAACCAGGAAGGCGGCCGCACGACTGCTTCAATCGTCGCCATCACCAAGAGCGGCGAGCGCCTGGTGGGTCAGGTGGCCAAGCGTCAAGCCATTACCAATCCCGAGAACACCGCCTATTCCATCAAGCGTTTCATGGGGCGCAAGTACGGCGAAGTGAACGAAGAGATCGGAATGGTCCCTTACCAGGTCAACGCCGCGGGCAACGGTGACGCCCAGGTGCTCCTGGGAGGCAAGAATCTCTCCCCACCCGAAGTGTCGGCCATGATCCTGCAAAAGCTCCGGTCCGCCGCCGAGGAGTATCTGGGCGAGAGCGTCGCCCAAGCCGTCATCACCGTTCCGGCTTACTTCAACGACTCGCAGCGGCAGGCCACCAAGGACGCCGGAAAAATCGCCGGACTGGAGGTCCTGAGGCTGGTCAACGAGCCGACGGCCGCCGCTCTGGCTTATGGCCTGGACCAGAAGGAGGACCAGACCATCGCCGTTTTCGACTTCGGCGGCGGCACCTTCGACATCTCGATCCTGGAGGTCGGCGAGGGGATCGTCGAGGTCAAGTCCACCAACGGCGACACGCACCTGGGCGGCGACAACATCGATCAGCGCCTCATCGACTGGGTGGTCGACGAGTTCCAGAAAGATCAGGGAATCGATCTCTCCCGGGACAAGATGGCCCTGCAGCGATTGAAGGAGGCGGCGGAAAAGGCCAAGACCGAACTCTCCACGACCCAGGAGACCGATATCAACCTGCCGTTCATCACCGCCGACGCCAGCGGTCCCAAGCACCTGAACCTGAAGCTGACCCGGTCCCGCTTCGAGCGGTTGGTGGAAGACCTGCTGCAAAGGACGGTGGAACCTTGCCGCCAAGCTCTGGCGGATGCCGCCATGAATCCCCAGGAAGTGAACGAGGTGGTTCTGGTCGGCGGCTCCACGCGGATCCCGAGAGTGCACGAGATCGTCCGCGAGTTCTTCGGCAAAGAGCCTCACAAGGGTGTCAATCCGGACGAGGTGGTCGGCGTCGGAGCCGCCGTCCAAGCCGGAGTTTTGGGAGGAGAGGTCAAGGACGTCCTGCTCCTGGACGTCACTCCGCTTTCTCTGGGTATCGAGACTTTGGGCGGCGTCGCCACCGTGCTGATTCCCAGGAATACGACCATTCCCACGCGCAAGAGCGAAGTCTTCTCCACTGCCGCCGACAGCCAGACTTCGGTTGAGGTGCACGTACAGCAGGGAGAGCGGCCCATGGCCAGAGACAACAAGTCTCTGGGACGGTTTCACCTGACGGGAATTCCACCCGCCCCCCGGGGCATCCCTCAGATCGAGGTGACCTTCGACATCGACGCCAATGGCATCCTCAACGTGAGCGCCAAAGATCTGGGGACCGGAACGGGGCAGAAGATCACCATCACCGGCTCCAGCGGACTCAGCGACGACGAGATCCAGCAGATGGTGAGGGAGGCCGAGGACCACAGCGAGGAAGACCGGCGGAAGAAGGAGGAGATTGAGGTCCGGAATCAAGCCGACAACCTGGTTTATTCCACCGAGAAACTGGTCACGGACAACCGGGACAAGATTCCGGAAGCGGACGCCAATACCATCGAGGCGGCCATCGCCGAGACTCGCAAGGCCATGGAAGGAGGCGACGTGGAGGCCATCAAGCAGAGCATGGAAAAGCTGCAGCAGGCCTCGCACCAGGTGGCTCAGGCCATGTACCAACAGACTCAGCAGTCAGGAGCTGCCGAGTCTCAACCGTCCGGACCCGGCGGGCCGGAGAATCCTCCGGGTGGCGCTCAAGAGGATGACGGCCAGGTGATCGACGCCGAATACGTCGACATGGACGACAAGAAGTAATCCGGTTGTTTCCAGCCGCGGCGGGAACGAAACAGATCCGCTTTCAGGTCAACAGGAATTGATCCCGGCCACACTCCGCTCGGCCTGCCTGAGACGGTCCCTGAGCTTGGCGAACGTCCGTCCCGTTCTCCGCTGCGCCTTCTCCGAAACGGAGTATCCCGACAGCAGCTCCTTGATCCGGCGGAAGGAGTGCTCCAGGTCAGGAAGGATCCTGGCGGTCCGGGTGGGGTCGTAGGGGATGCAGACCCGGTCCAATCCCAACTCGGTGAAAATCACCAGGTAGCGGGCGCTGGTGATGTCGGGACAGACGACTTTTTTGGATCCGGCACGGATCTCGAAACCTAGAAACGTGTCCATGATCCGGGGGCTGCACTTTCTGCCGGGCAGGCTGACAAAGCGAACTCGTCCGTCCAGAACATGTTCCTTGTAAAGGGCCTCGACGCAGCCCATCTCATGTTCGATGCCTTCCGGATCCATGTCTTGCACCGGCTCGACCAAGAACCAGGTCCTCTATTGAATTCTAATTGATTCTATCGCTTCGGCGGCTCCGGCGAATGAGTAAGCCGGATCGGAACCCGAACAGGCGCATGGATCGGCTTTGGTAACATGTTTATCGAAATGGCGCTTTTCACAGTCTGCGGCTTGAGCTTCCGGCAGCAGATCCAGGAGACGCTCAGTGGCCTCTACGAGACGATCGTGGAGTATGGAGGACCCGCCCTGCTGTTGGTGGCGTTGGCCGATTCCTCCTTCCTCTCCATTCCCGAAGGAAACGACATTCTGATCATTGCCTTGTCCACCGGACAGTCCTGGGACCTCATGTCCTATTACGTGGCCATGACCATCACCGGATCCGTCTTGGGATGCACCCTCCTGTACAGCGTCGGCCGCAGAGGGGGGAACTTCGTCAAGAGGAGGTTGTCCGAGGAGAGACGAACCGAGATGCGGCGGCTGTACAACCGCTGGGGGATCTGGACTCTGTTGGTTCCGGCCATCCTCCCCCCTCCGACTCCCTTCAAGATCTTCGTCCTTTCCGCCGGACTCTTCCGGATCCCTCTGGCTCGATTCATTGTTCTGATCTCTCTGGGCAGGAGCATCCGGTACTTCATGTGGGGAATTCTGGCGGTCCTCTACGGCGAGGCGGCCAAGCAGCTCGTCCAAGAGGAAATGAAGACCGTGGGGGTGATCCTTTTCGTGTCCCTGGCCGCCGTCCTGACGGGGATCGTGCTGATCCGGAGAAGAAATCGAAAGAAGGCTTTCTCCGGGGAGGCCACGTGATCCCCCCGGCCTCCGGTTCGGCAGGTCGCGCGTTCCTCGCGATCCTGATGCTGGCGCTGGTGCCGGCCGGCTGCAGAAAGATCATCAAAACGAAGGTCCGGGTCGATAAGGCGCCGGTCCACCGCCAGGTTCTGCACTCCACGCTCCCCGACCTGGTCCAACTGGTGAACTCGTCCTACGCCAGTGTGGAGAGCCTGGTCGCCAAGATGAGCCTGGAGTTGCAAGGGGATATGCCGGACGAAAACTACTATGAGCGCTATCGGAAAACCCCTGCCCAAATCATCGCCCAGAGCCCCGATTCCATCCGCATCAACGTGCAGAATCCGTTGACTCGAACCACCATCGTCGCCATGGCCGCCAGCCAGGCCAGGTTCCAGATCTGGGCTCCTACGAAGAACAAGTTCGTAACCGGCAGCACCGATCTCGAGCGCAACGACGAAAATCCCATCTACAACGTGCGGCCGGAGCACGTACTCCCGGCCATCCTGATCGAGCCGCTGCCGGTGGGACCGTCGGCGGGGGTCCTCCTGATCGAGGAGACGGACGCAAGATCCAAGTACTACGTCATCCATGAACTGGAGAACGGGAATCTACGTCTAAAGAGGAGACTCTGGATCGAGCGCAGCAGGCTGGAACTGGTGCGTCAGGACTACTACGACACCGACGGGGGGGTTGCCAGCTTGATTCGTTACACTGCGCCCGTCGCTGCGGGTCAGGCGGTCGTCAACACCGGAATCGTGCTGGAGCGGCCCCGGGATCGATACACGCTCCGGCTCCGGTTGGACCCGAAAAGCCTGAAGACCGGGCGCCAATTGGAGGAACGGCACTTCGACCTGCCGATTCCGCCGGGAGCGGATTTGATCGAGATGCGATAGGCCGGAACAGGACACCGATTCACCTGGATTCTCCCGGTAGGCCGAGACCGCCGATCCCCTGGCTGCCGGCGGCCGGGGACGTTGAAGCCCGATTCCGAACCGGTATACAATGACGGTTGCGGTTACCCTGAATCGTCCGGTCAAGGCTCGCGGCCGAGAGGGCTCTCGTCATTTGAGTATCGCTCCGGGGCTCTCCTGAATGAGGCACACTCCGAAAATGGATCGAGTCAAGAATCTGGTGGTAGCCGAAGACCTCCAGATGGTCTTTCGCATCGGAAAGATGGAGGTCCCCGCTCTCCGCGGCATCAACCTGAAGGTCCGGACCGGCGAGTTCCTGGCCATCATGGGACCCAGCGGTTGCGGCAAATCCACACTGCTCCACCTCCTGGGCGGACTCCTGACCCCCTCTTCAGGCCGGATCTGGATCGACGGAGTGGAGATGAGCCTGGTCAGCGACGCGGAAAGGACCGAGATCCGCAAGATGAAGATCGGATTCGTCTTTCAGCGGTTCAATCTCCTGCCGACCCTGACGGCCCGGCACAACATCGAGCTGGCGTGCCGCATTCATGGCAACGGCCATCAGAATGAGGCCCGGACTCGAGAAATCTTTAAGCTGTTGGGGCTGGAGGGCAAGATGGATCACAAGCCCTCCGAACTCTCAGGGGGCGAACAACAGCGGATCTCCGTTGCCCGCGCCGTCATCAATCGACCCGCCTTGCTCCTGGCGGATGAACCCACGGGAAACCTGGATTCCCAGAACTCCGACAACGTGCTCTCCATCCTGAAAGAGCTGAATCAGCGTTATAACCAGACCATCCTGATGATCACCCACAATCCGGATGCCGCCGCGGCCGCCAGCCGCGTCATCCGGATGAAGGACGGCCGGCTTGTGAGCTCGGATTCCGAGTAGACTCGGCCGCCGATGGCTGACAGGCCACCCCGCCCGGTTTACCGATCGCCGCTCAGAACTGAATGACGTTGACGTCGGAAGGTAACTCCAACTCGAACCTGGAAGCCGGCAGGTCCAGATTCAAACGGACGTCTTCGAACCGGATCAGCAGGTAGTCGCGCGTGGGCTCCACCAGCTTCTGCTGAATGGGGACCCAGAGCCGGCCGTCGACCCAGAGCACGAGTCGGGAGAAAAAGGCGGAGACTTTGTCGGACCGGGGAGTCAATTCGAGTGCGTAGGTCTCCCGGTCGCCGACCAACTCCGGACCCAGCCAACGTATGGAATAGGCCTCGCGGAGAGCCTCCTTCTTGGAGGTGAAGCCCAGCAGCAGGAATTCCGCCCGATCCTTTCTCGCTCCCAGATCGTACCGGTTGGCCTGCTTGAGAAGCGGCTGGTAGAAGATCCCTTTCCCGTCATTGATCAGGAGCGTGCTCACGCCCGGCTCCGTGATGTCCCTCCGCAGACGGATCGCCTCATTCTCCCTGAGGAAATGAAATTCTCCCCGCTCTTCCTCGTCGAACTCCTCCAGGATGTCGGTCCATTTCTTCTGGATGATCTTCGCGCTCATGGACTGGAGATTTCCGCCTCTCCGGTCCATCTTCTCCAGAACCCACTCCAGGCCGGGCGCTGCCGGAACCGTCTCCATGGCCCCCGACGGAAGATCCGTGAAGAATCCCAGAAGCAGGAAGAGGAGGGGGATCCGCGCTGAATCCATTCGTTTCAAGGGCGTGAGATCTCCTGCCTGGAGGACGGCAGGACCCTTTGGTTGAAGGTCTGGACCTGAGTTTTCTTCGGATCCGGTACGATCTCCTGCTGATTCTCAGGCTCCTGCCTCTTGGAAAATAGGGAACCGTCGAAGACCGAGCCCGGAGTGAGAAAAATAAAGCCCAGGATCATCACGCAGACCACGTCGTAGCGCCAGGTTCCCCGGACGTACCGCATCGAGCCCGCAGGCTGCCGGCCCGGACGCCCCTGACCCGGCTTCGGCTCGGACGGCCTCATCTGGGAGCGGGTGTGGAGAATCCGGTGAATCACCGTCCAGTTTCCGATGACGGCGATGGCCCAGAGGACGGGTTCCATGAAGTAGAAGGAACCGATGATGAGCAGAACCAGGCGTTCGGGCCGTTCCAGGAAACCGACCTTGCAACTCGGGATCAGGCATTCGGCCCGGGCCCTGGTGTAGCTGATCAGTACCGACCCCATCATGGCCACGCTCACCAGGACGACGTAGGTGAACCGGTCCTGCTGGCCGTAATAAATGATGAGGCCCAGGTAGATGATCAAATCCGAGTACCGGTCCATCACCGAATCGAAGAAGGCCCCGAACGGAGTCGCGGTGTTGGCGGTCCGGGCCACCATCCCGTCCACCATGTCGAACAGGCCGGCGAGGATCAGTACCAGGCCGGCGAGGGCGGCCCGCTCTTTGAC
>JAPOYZ010000342.1 GCA_026706325.1 Candidatus Aminicenantota bacterium | reverse complement strand
ACCCCTCCGCACATCCTGGTCACGACTCCCGAGTCCCTCTTCATCCTGCTCACCTCCCGCGGCGGACGAAAGATGCTTAAGGAGACCCGGACCGTGATCGTGGATGAGATTCACGCCCTGGCCCGGGACAAGAGGGGCTCCCACCTGAGTCTCACCCTGGAACGGCTGGAGGACCTCACCGGATCCGCGATTCAGAGAATCGGGCTCTCGGCGACCCAGAAACCGATCCGGGAAATCGCCGGGTTTCTCACCGGACCCCATCGCCGGGCCCGCATCATCGACGTGGGGCACCGCCGGAAGATGGATCTGGCCATCGAGGTCCCCGGCGCTGAGCGGGGAGCGGTCATCTCCCACGAGACCTGGGACGACGTCTACAACCGCATCACCGAGCTCATCGAGGAACATCGCGCCACCCTGGTCTTCGTCAACACCCGGCGGCTGGCCGAACGCCTGGCCCATCAATTGGCCCAGCGGCTCGGCGAATCGGCCGTTCAGGCCCACCACGGGAGCCTCTCCCGCGAGATCCGGCTGGACGTGGAGTCGCGGTTGAAACGGGGCGAACTCAAAGGAGTGGTGGCCACCGCCTCGCTGGAGTTGGGAATCGACGTGGGCTGGGTGGACCTGGTCTGCCAGATCGGCTCGACGCGGAATATCGCCCTCCTGCTCCAGAGGGTGGGCCGATCGGGACACTGGAAGGGCGCCATTCCCAAGGGTCGAATCTTCCCCACCACTCGGGACGAGTTGCTGGAGAGCGCCGCCCTGGTCCGATCCATCCACGACGGAACCCTGGACCGCATCATTATTCCCCGTCGCCCGCTGGACGTCCTGGCGCAGCAGATGGTGGCCGCCGCAGCTTCCCGGGAGTGGGGTGACAAGGAAATGTTCTCCACGTTTCGCCGGGCCGCCTCCTACCGGGACTTGAGCCGGCGGGACTTCGACCGGATTCTGGCCATGCTCTCCGAAGGCATCTCCACCCGCCGCGGCCGCCGGGGAGCCTACCTCCACTGGGACCGGGTCCGGGGAAGGATCCGGCCGCGAAGAAGCGCCGGACTCGTGGCCATGACCTCCGGGGGAGCCATTCCCGACAGGGCCGACTTCCTGGTCAAGGAAGAGCCGGAGGACACGGTCGTGGGGACCCTGGACGAAGACTTCGCCGTCGAGAGCAGCCGCGGCGACATCTTCCTCCTGGGCAGCACCTCGTGGAGGATCCGGCGAGTGGAATCGGGCACCGTACGGGTCCAAAACGCCCAGGGAGCACCGCCCACCGTCCCCTTCTGGCGGGGAGAGGCGCCCGGCCGGACCTGGGAGCCTTCCGAGTCCCTCTCCCGCCTCCGGGAGGAGATCGTCCAATCCAGCGATGTCGAGGCCGAGGAGTGGCTCCGGAAGGACTGCGGCCTCGATCAGTTCGGAGCCATCCAGGCGATCCAATACGTCCGGGCCGGCGCCGCAGCCCTGAAAATTCCGCCGACGCTCGAACAGGTGGTGGCGGAGAGGTTCTTCGACGAATCGGGAGGGATGCAGTTGGTGGTGCACGCGCCCTTCGGCACCCGTCTCAACCGGGCCTGGGGATTGGCGTTGCGCAAGCGTTTCTGCCGGTCCTTCAACTTCGAGCTTCAGGCGGCCGCCACCGACAACGGCATCCTCATCTCGCTGAGCGATCAGCACAGCTTCCCGTTGGAGACCATCTTCTCCTTCCTGTCCGCGGCGTCGGTGAAGGAAATCCTGATTCAGGCCCTGCTGGACACGCCTCTGTTCGGGACCCGGTGGCGCTGGAACGCCTGCCGCGCCCTGGCGGTTCCCCGCTTCGCCGGGGGCCGAAAAGTCCCACCGCCGCTGCAGCGCATGCGATCCGACGACCTGCTGGCTTCCGTGTTTCCCGAACAGGCCGCCTGCCAGGAGAATATCCAAGGCGACATCGCCGTCCCCGATCATCCGCTGGTCCAGGAGACCCTTCACGACTGCCTCACCGAGGCCACGGATATCGAGGGCCTGGAAGAGGTCCTGGCGGGAATCGAGCGCGGAAATATTCTTACGACGGCCGTGGATACGAGGGAACCGTCTCCCTTCAGCCACGAGATCCTCAATGCCAACCCGTATGCCTTCCTGGACGACGCGCCCCTGGAGGAACGCCGGGCCCGCGCCGTCCGGACCCGGCGCAACATCCTTCCCGAGGAGGCCCGGGACCTTTGCGATCTGGACCCCGACGCCATTCGGGAGGTCTGTTCCCAGGCCTGGCCCACGATTCGGGACGCCGATGAGCTTCACGACGCCTTCCTGACCCTGGGCCTGATGGCGGAATCGGAAGTCGCGCCCCATGCAGACCTGTTGCAGCAACTCCTGGGGGAGAACCGGGTGCGCCGGGTTCGACTGCCGGCGACGTCCGAAGACGCCGGATCTGAACGGGCAACCGGCTACTATGCGTCGGCCGAGCGGACGAGGCTGATCCGGCTGGCTTATCCAGAAGCGCATGTCGAGCCGGCAGGCCGGAGCGATGCGGACGAACCGGTCTGGGAGCGCGACCGGGACCTGGATCACCAGGAGGCCTTGACCGAACTGGTCCGCAGCCGGCTCGACGCCACCGGCCCCCTGACCTGCCGTGAGCTCTGCGAACGCCTCCGGATCCCGGAAGCCGGAGCGACGGCGGCTCTCCACGCCTTGGAGTCGGAAGGCCATACCCTCAGAGGACGTTTTCGGCCCGGCGCCGGGGAGACCGAGTGGTGCGAGAGGGGACTCCTGGCCCGCATCCACCGCATGACCCTGGGCCGGCTGCGCCGGCGGATCGCGCCGGTCTCCGCCGCCCAATTGATGCGCTTCCTCTTCCGCTGGCAACATCTCGCCCGCGCCAGCCGGCTGCACGGCGAGGTGGGCCTTTCCCTGATTCTGGAGCAGCTCCAAGGGTACGAGGCGCCGGCGGCATCCTGGGAAATGCACCTGCTCAAGGTCCGACTCCACGACTACGAGCCTTCGCTACTGGACCGGGCCTGCCTCTCCGGCCTCTTCACCTGGGGACGGCTCAGCAACGGGTTCTCCCGGGCGACGCCGGATCGAACCGGCGCCCGGATGAAACCGAGCCGGTTGACCCCCATCTCCTTTTACCGCCGGGAGGAGATGGACCACTACCTCTCCCTCCGATCCCGAGCCAATGGCGCCGGCACTTCGTCCCTCTCTCATCCGGCAAGAGAGATCCTGGCCGACTTGGAGCGTTGGGGAGCGTCGTTCCTGGAAGATCTGGTGCGCGGCACCGGCCGGCTCCCGGTGGAGGTGGAAGAGGGCCTCTGGGAGCTGGTGCGCTGCGGACTGGTTACGGCGGACGGGTTCGACAACCTGCGCGCCATCATCGATCCTTCGCGGAGGCGTGGTCCACACCGCCCCTCCCGGATCCGAAAGCGCAAATCCCGGGTGAAGCCGGCGGCGGGCCGCTGGACCCTTCTGCGCCGCCGCCGGGACCGGGAAGCCGAGTCCGCCGACTCGACCCGGGATCTGGAGCCTCTGGCCCGTCAACTGCTCAAACGCTGGGGCGTCGTCTTTCGAGATCTCCTGGCGCGGGAACCGTGCGCTCCTTCCTGGAGAGACTTGCTTCAGGTGTACCGCCGCCTGGAGGCCAGAGGAGAGATTCGGGGAGGGCGGTTCATAGCCGGCTTTTACGGCGACCAGTTCTCGCTGCCGGAAGCCCTGGAAGCGCTCAGGGCCTGCCGGCGCCTGGAGCCGGACGGCGAGGTGATCCGCGTGTCCACGGCGGACCCCTTGAACTTGGCGGGAATCATCCTTCCCGGAAACCGCGTTCGGCCCACCCCCGGCGACTTCCTCTTCTATCGCGACGGGCTCCCGGTGGGAGACCGGGAGAATCCGCCTCCCGGATTGCCGCCCGGGACCGCTCCCCGCGTCCGGCGCAAACCTACGTTTGCAGCTTCGCCACCACCGACTTGATCTCTTCCAACCGATTCCTGGGGACGATCAGGGTCCGATCCCCGGCCCGGACCGCCACCAGCCCCTCGACGCCCACCACGACCACCGTCTCCGACGGGTCGTCGCAATAGATCAAATTATTTTGGGCTCCCAGGGTTCGGACCCGGCCCCGGCAGGCGTTTCCGTCCGGGTCCTCATCCAGGAAGGGCAGCAGGGCCAGCCAACCTCCAAGATCGGTCCAGGAGAAGGACGAGGCCACGCACCGCACGTCCCGGGCCTTTTCCATCACCGCGAAGTCGATGGAGATCGATTCCAGCGGATCGAGGCCGGCCACAAGTGCCTGGGGCCAGGATTCGGTCCCGAAGCTCTCGACGGCGGCGGTGAGGTGCCGGACGTGACGCGGCAGGTTCGTTTCCAACTCTCGGAGGATGGCCTGAGCGGACCAGACGAACATCCCCGAATTCCAGAAGTAGTTCCCCGAGGCCACGTACTTCCGCGCCACCTCCAGATTCGGCTTTTCCCGGAAGCTGGCGACTCGGAAATGCCGGACGCCGGGGTCCAGGTCCAACCGTTCGCCCGTCTCCAGGTAGCCGTAGGCAGTGGCCGGGGAAGTGGGACGGATCCCGAAGGTGTACAGAGCCCCGCTGGAGGCCGCGCCCAGGGCAGCCGAGACCAGGCTCTTGCGGAATTCGTCCACCGGCTCGATCAGGTGGTCGGCGGTCACCGTAGCGATGACGCAGTCTCCAAATCTCTTTCGCGCCAGGGTGGCCGCCAGGCAGACGGCGGCGGCCGTGTCCCGGCGCAGCGGCTCTCCCACCACGTTGTGAGCCGGGATCTGGGGAAGCTGCTCCCGAACCAGGGGAACGAACGCCTCGTTGGTGAGGACCAAAATCCGTTCCCGGTCGATGAGCCCGTCCAACCGGAGAAAACTCTTTTGGAGCAGGCTCTCTTCATCCACCAGGCGGAGAAACTGCTTGGGCCGCTCGGCGGTGCTGAGAGGCCAGAAACGGGTTCCGGCGCCTCCGGCCATGATGACTCCCACCAGATCCATCCCTCTTCTCCGTTCTACGCGGCGGCGGAAACCAGGAAATTCTCGCCGCCGCAGTTTTCGAGCCTGAGTCGCCGGAACAAGACGGAAAGTGTAGTAGAGTTCGGGGCCATTATGAATAGCACGACAGGCCCCGGAACGGAGCGGGAACCGGCATGATCTCTCCGTCTCAGGCTTGCCGTTGGCTGAATCTGGCCGGAGGCGTTCCGCCGGTCCACCAACCCCCCGACCCGGAGTCGTGCCGCGACTGGATTCGGGAGCGGGATCGAGCGGGAGATGCGGTCCTCATCCTGGGAGGCGGCGGCCAGTGGTTTCTGGGAAACGATCCGGAGCGGGCGACCCACATTCTTTCCGTCCGCCGGTGGGACCGGATTCTGGACCACAGCCCCGGGGATCTGACGGTCACCGTGGAGGCGGGTTGTCCATTGCAACGGCTTCAGGAAACGTTGTCCGAGGCCGGACAGTTCCTGCCCTTCCGTCCACCCAACTACCCGCACGCCACCGTCGGCGGAGCCGTGGCCACGGCACTGGCCGGGCGTTACGGCCCGGCCCTGGGCGGCATGAGGGAGTTCCTCATCGGCATCGAGGTCCTGCACGCCGACGGCCGGATCAGCCACGCCGGCGGCCGCGTGGTCAAGAACGTGGCCGGGTATGACCTGTGCAAGCTCTACGCGGGATCCATGGGAACCCTGGGAATCATCACTCACGCCACGTTCAAGGTGCGTCCGCTCCCCCCCGCCTCCCGGACCGGGATATTGGAATTCGACCATCTGACCGAGCTGTTGGATACGGCCCTTTCCCTGCGCAACCAGGTCGCGCCGGCGGCGCTGGAGTTGTTCCGCTCCGGCGCCGGATTCCGGCTGCCGGGGGCTTCATCGGAACGCTATGGTCTGGCCGTCGAGCTTCGAGATCCGGAGGGTCCGATCCAGTGGAAGAGCCGCGTGCTCCGGGAACGATGTCCCGGAATTCGACTCTTGGACGCGGCCGAGGCGGACTCTTTCTGGAAGGCCCGGGACGGGGAGTTTCGCCTGGCCCTGGAGCCGGACAACGGGAGGGTCGTGGTCCGAATCAGCGCTCCCGCCGGGCTGCTGGAGGAGGTCCACCGATGGCTGGAGCAATCACTGCCCGGTCATGGGCTTTCGGGCCATGCGGCCGGCAGCAAGCTCCTGGTGTTTGCGAACGGAACCGGTTTTCTCCGGGACCTCCGGTCCCGTTGGAAGGGCCAGCCGGTCTACACCACCCTTTTCAAGGCGGACGCGCACTTGAAGCAGGGGCTGGACGTCTGGGGACCCACCACCCAGCCGCTGTCGCTGATGAGGCGGATCAAAGAGCGGTTCGACCCTGGGCGGACGCTGAATCCGGGTCGTTTCTGGGGCGGGATCTAGCGGGACAATGGACTACGAGGGCACCGCCCGGACGGACTCGTAGAGCAATTCCACGGGGTGCTGGACCGGGATCGAGGTTCCCGAATTCTCCAGGCCGAACCGGATCTGCATGAGGCACCCCGGATTGGCCGTGGTCACCCGCTGCGGATCGACGCTCAGGATCTCCTCGAGCTTCCGATCCAGCAACCGGCCGGCCATCTCCGGCTGCAGCAGGTTGTAGATTCCGGCGCTTCCGCAGCAGCGTTCGCCGTTGGGAACTTCCAGGAGGGTCAATTCCGGGATCTGCGCCATGAGGGCGCGGGGCTGGGAATAAATCCCCTGTCCGTGCAGCAGATGGCAAGGATCATCATAGGCGACCCGCAGCGGAAGCGGTCCCAGTTCCCAGGCCGGATTCATCTCCACCAGGAACTCGCAGACGTCCTTGACCTTGTGCGAGAACCGGGCCATCTCGCCGGTGCTCTCCGGAAGATGGGACCACTCCTTCATGGCGGCTCCGCAGCCGGCCGAGTTGACCACGACGGCGTCCAGATCGCGCCAGGGGAAGGCCTGGAGGTTGATTCGGGCCTGCCGCCCGGCTCCCTCCTGGTCCCCGGCGTGGGAGTGAAGGGCGCCGCAGCAGCGCTGACCCGGCGGGACCACGACCTCGCATCCGGCTCTCCGAAGCAGTTGAATGCTGGCCCGGTGGACCTGGGGAAAGAGGAAGGGCATCACGCACCCGGACAGGAAACCGACGCGAGCCCGTCTCGGCCCCTTCGCCGGATAAAACGCCTCCAGACGGTCCGGCGGCGGGACCGCAGGCAGCTTCTTCTCCATCTCCACCAGCTTGGGAGCGGCGCGGGAGAGGATGCGGCTGGACCGCACCCAGCGCTGGAGTGTCGCCTGGTACAGCCGAGCCAGCCGGGCGCCGAGACGCAGCAGTCCGGGAGAAGGCAGGACCCGGCGAAAGGCGAAGCGCTGGATCCACGAGGGGGGACGGTTCTCGTAGATCTGTCCCCGAGTCTGATTCAGCATCAACTCGTAGCGGACGCCCGAGGGACAGGCGGTTTCACAGGCCCGGCATCCCAGACAGCGGTCCAGGTGCGTCATGACCGTGTCGTCCAACGGCAGGCGTCCCTCCCGGACCAGGTCCATCAGGTAGATGCGCCCGCGTGGCGAGTCGTTCTCGTCACCCAGGACCTGGTAGGTCGGGCATCGGGGAAGACAGAAACCGCAGTGGACGCAATCCAGGTTGACCTCGAAGGGATCCTTGACGGTCACTTTGCCCGGCATATCTCTCCCCGCCCCGATTCCAGCTCCGCGAGCAGCTCGTCCACGCCGGCTCCGACCCGGCAGAGAGATCGGTACTTGGGCCGGACGAAACCCTCCTGGACGGCCCGGTCGAACATCTCCACCAGGGGGTCGAAATACCCGCCGGCATTGAGCAGGCCCACCGGCTTGCGGTGAATTCCGAGCTGAGCCCAAGTGATCATCTCCAGAAGTTCCTCGAAGGTTCCGTATCCTCCCGGAAGGGCGACGAAGGCGTCGGACAACTCGGCCATCAACGCCTTCCGTTCGTGCATGGTGCCGACGACGTGCATGCGGGTCAGTCCCGGATGAGCCACCTCCCGGGTGGCCATGGAACGTGGAATCACGCCGATGGCCTGACCTCCCGCCTCCAGGATCGAATCGGCGACCACGCCCATCAGCCCGGTCGCTCCACCGCCGTAGACCAGGTCGTGCCCCCTGCCGGCCAAGCGGCGCCCCAACCGTGCGGCCACTTCGGCGTAGAGGGGCCGGATTCCCTTCTTGGAGCCGCAGAAGACACAGACCCGGCTCACTCGGCCGCCCCCCCGTCCGGCACGGCCAGAAACTCGGCGGCGACGGCGCCGGAAAGAAGCAGACCCCGGCGGGTCAGGCTCACGCGGTCGTCCCGCCGGGAGACAAGCCCGTTTTCGGACAGGAATCTCAACGGTTCCCGGTAGAGCCGTCCCACATCACGGCCGTAGCGAACGGACAGTTCCGAAAGGGAAACGCCCCGTCGCCGTTCAAGGCCCACGAGCATGTCCTCGCCCAGAGCGCGAAGTCCGGAAAGATGTTCCTCGGAGGCCCGGGGGACGGCCCCAGCCCACACTCCCCGGGTATAGGACTCCAGGCTGGAGGTATTGGTCCAGCGGGTCCCCCGGACGAAAGAGGAAGCACACGCACCCAGACCAAGATAGGCCATGCCGTTCCAGTAGATCTCCCCCTGCCGCCATTCCCGGCCGGGCCAGGCGAATCCGGAGACGTGGTATTGGCCGTATCCCGCCTCCGCGATCCGATCCAGCGCAGATTCATACATGTGCGCGACCGTCTCCTCGTCCGGCTCCGGGCGCCGGCCATCATCTACGGATCGGGCTGGTCCGGTGTCCCCCGCGGCGACGAGATTGTAGAGGGACAGGTGCCCGGGCGCCATGGCCAAGGCCTGTTCCAGATCCCCCATCCATTCTCCGAGGGTTTGGCCCGGCAGGCCGTAGAGGAGGTCCAGATTGAGGTTGTCGAAACCGGCGGTCCGGGCCCACTCACAGCACGACCGGATGTCCCGGGCTTTGTGGCGGTACCCCAACAGGAGGAGCTGGTGATCCCGGAACGACTGGGCGCCCAGGCTCAGGCGATTGATGCCCAGCCGCCGCAGTGTCCTGAGGTCGTCCAACGTGAGAGTGTCGGGGGTGCATTCCAGACTCCACTCGGCGTCGCCGGCCACCCGGAAAACTCCCCGCACCGCATCGACGAGAGAGGCAACGTCCAGGGGGTCGAGTTCCGAAGGGATTCCTCCCCCGAAGGAAACGGCCGGCACCGGATGGCCGGCCCAGAAACTCGTCCGGATCTCTTCCCTGAGCGCCTCCAGGTAGCGGCGGCGCATCACCTCGGGATGGGGTCCCGAGTTGAAGTCGCAATACGGACACTCTCGCCGGCAAAAAGGGATGTGAAGATAAATCCCCAACCCGTTCGCCGGATCTCCTCGTTCCGGCATCTACTCGTTCCCCACCCGCAGCACGCTGAGAAACGCTTCCTGGGGAATATCGACGCGGCCGATGGACTTCATCCTCCGTTTGCCACTCTTCTGGATCTCCAGCAACTTCCGCTTCCGGGTCACGTCCCCTCCGTAGCACTTGGCCAGGACGTTCTTCCGCAAGGCGCGAACGCTCTCGGCGGCAATGATCCGGGACCCCAGAGCCGCCTGGATCCGGATCTCGAAAAGTTGTTGGGGAAGCACGTCCTTGAGCCGGCCGACCAGCGCCTTCCCGCGGGCGTACGCCCGTTTCCGGTGGGTGATGAAGCTCAGGGCGTCGACTCCCTGGCCGTTGATCCGGATGTCCAGCTTGGACAAGTCCCCGACCCGATAACCAATGGGCTCGTAGTCGAACGAGGCATAGCCCCGGGTCCGGCTCTTCAGGGTGTCGAAGAAGTCCATGAGAATCTCGGCCAACGGAAGTTCAAAGCTGAGCACCACACGCGTCGGACCGCTGGAGTCCAGGTTCCGGAATACGCCGCGCCGGTCCTTGCACAGGTCCATGCAGACACTCATGTACTTGTTGGGCGTGATGACGGTGGCCAGAACATAGGGCTCCTCAACGACGTCGATCTCCCCCAGGGAGGGC
>JAPOYZ010000056.1 GCA_026706325.1 Candidatus Aminicenantota bacterium | reverse complement strand
GCGCCGACGCGGAACCGGACGGAGAAGGCGAAGGGAAGGAGGATGAATCCGAGCGGGTCAACGCCATCGTGGTGGCGGACCTGGACTTCATCTCCCAGCAGTTCTTCTCGATCCGGGCTCAGGGACCTGAGACCCTGAACTTCGACAACGTGACCTTCTTCCTCAACTGCATGGACGTTCTCATGGGCGACGAGTCGTTTGTGGCGCTGCGCAACAAGCGCGTCCGCCACCGGACTCTGGAGCGGGTTGAAGATCAGACTCGCAGCTTTGTCGAACAGCGGGTGAAGGACGAAGAGGAAGCCGAGGAGGTGGCCGAAAAGGCCCTCAAGCAGGCGCAGGAGCGCTTGCAGGAGAAGGTGGACGAGGTGCGCGAACGCCGGGACCTGGACGCTCAGGCCAAGCAGATCATGGCCCAGAACCTCCAGGAAGTGGAGAACCGGCGGTTCGAGGTGCTGAAGGCCAATATCGAGGCCGAGAAGGAGTCCAAGATCAACGCCAGCAAGGAGAGCATGGAGAGTCAGATCCGGAGGATCCAGGGCAACATCCGGACCTACGCGGTCCTGCTGCCTCCGGTTCCCGTCTTCGTGCTGGGCGTGCTCATCTTCGTGCGCCGCCAGCGCCGGGAAGAGGAGGGCGCCCGTGCGGCGAGAAGGTTGAGGTCATAGAACCATGAGTGAAACGAACAAATCCTTGAGCTACCTGGGCGGCGGCATCCTGATTCTGCTGGTCGCGCTCGTGACGGTCCCCAGCCGGGTCGCCCCTGACGCCTTCCTGGACGTCGGCGAAGCCTTCTTCCCCGAGTTCACCGATCCCAACGTGGCGGTCTCCCTGGAAGTGGTGGATTTCGACGAGGACACGGCTTCGGCCCGCCCCTTCAAGGTGACCTCCGAGGGAGGCAAGTGGACCATCCCGTCCCACCACGAATATCCCGCCGACGGCAAGGAGCTCCTGGCCAAGACGGCCGCCGGCATCATCGAGATGCGCAAGGACGACTTCCGTTCCAACAACGTCGCGGACCATGAGGCCTGCGGAGTGCTGGACCCGCTGGACGAGGGAGAGACCAGCCTGCGGGGCCGGGGACGCCGGGTCACCATCAAGGGGGAGGGGGACGAGGTCCTGGCCGATCTGATCGTGGGCAAGAAGGTGGAGGAGCGGGAGAACCTCCGCTTCGTCCGTTTGCCGGACCAGAAGCGGGTCTACGTGGCCCAGATGCCGGTGGAGCCCTCCACCAAGTTCGAGGACTGGATCGAGAAGGACCTGCTGCAATTGGAGAAGGACGACATCGTCCGGGTCGTCCTGGAGAACTACTCCATCAACGAGCGCACCGGCTCCCTGAATCGCCGCGGCAAGCTGGTGCTGACCAAGAAGGACGGCGATTGGGCCTTGGACAAACTCCGCGCCGACGAGGAGATGGAGACCTACCGGGCCAGCGAGTTGATGCGGTCCATCGACGAGCTCAACATCGTGGGCGTCCGGCCCAAGCCGGAGGGGTTGTCCCGCACCCTGATGCGGACCGAGGGATCGACCAGAATCACTCAGGGCGACATGATGTCGCTCCAGAGCAAGGGGTTCTACTTCACCCGCCAGGGATCGCTGGTCTCCAACGAAGGGGAAATGACTGTGCTGACCTCCGACGGCGTGACTTATACGCTCCGCTTCGGCGAGGTGGTCTACGGGTCGGGGGCCGCGGTTACCGCGGGCAGCGAATCCAGTGACGACAAGGAGAGCGGTCCCGGAGAGAACCGCTACCTGTTCATCAGCGCCTCGTTCAATGACAAGGACATGCAGAACCTGCCGGCGGAGGAAGAGGAGCGCAAAGAGAAGGTGGAGACGGCGCGAGAACGCTCCGAACAGCTCAATGCCCGGTTCGCCGCCTGGTACTACGTCATCTCCGACGACAGCTTCGACCGGGTCCACCTGAGCCGCGACGACCTGGTAAGAGAGAAAACCAAGACTTGACAGTCCGTGGTGAAAGTCCCGCGAGCACCGAGACCGTTCCTGCGCCCGCCGGACAAGGCGCTATGGGCGCGCATACCGGGAGTATGTGCCCGGATCGCAACGCGGTCCGCGCCTGTGCAGGGACGGTCGAATGCCGTGACGACTTTTACCACGGGCTGTTGACGGTTGCCGACCCACGGAGGCGCGATGGGAGGGCCGGGGTCCGCCTGGGGTGAGACGAACAGGAACCCCTTGGTGACCGAAACGAGTTATCGAGTGGCGCCGCCGGGTTTCACCCCGGAGCAGTGGGAGGAGTTCCTGGAACGGGGAATGCTCGTTTTCAGGAACGCCTTGTCCCGGGAGGAGGTGGACCGCTACGTCGAAGCCATCGATCGGATCTGCGCGTCGGACCCGAACTACCGGCCCGGCCGGGACTATCGGGTCACCAACGCCGTGACGGCCGACCCGGTCTTGAGCGAGCTCATCGACCATCCCCGTCACGTCGGGTACGGCTACGATCTGTACGGCGAGCTGTTGAAGGTCCAGCGTTCGGACGTCTTCGTCCGGCCCCGGAACACGAACCGGAGCACGTGGCATCCCGACTCGCCCCGGCCGACTCCCTATGCCACATTCTCGCCCGTGCTTCCCCTGCGGCTCTGCATCGGCTACTGGCTCACCGACCTGCCCCACACCGGAATGGCCAACTTCATCTACATGCCGGGCAGCCACAAGAGTCCGGAATTCGAGCACTACTACACGCACCGGAGCGTTTCCGGCGAGGAGCCTCTCTGCGTTCCCGCCGGGACCATCACCGTCATGCACTGCGGGACCTGGCACCGGGTGGATGTCAACGAGACCGACACGGTACGGAAGAACATCTTCATCAGCTACTGTCCGTCCTGGCTCTGGGAAGGAGACCGGCGGCAGTGCGATCCGGAGTGGATCGCCACCCTGAACCGGGAGCAGAGAATCATCATGCGCAGCTTCCCGGAGGCGCATGACCGGACCAATCCCCGGGCGGAGGACATCCCGCTGTTCCTGAGCCGGGAGACCCGGACCGACTCCGACCCGGACGCCGATCCCAAGATCCCGTTGCGAATCCGGAGGCGGCGCACCATGCCGGAGAAGATGGGGTTCCGGAACGAGCTGGAGCCCGGATCGCCCCCCTCCGGAGACGGACCGATGACGCCGACGGTCTCTCGGAACATCCAGCCGGCGTTTCCCGTCGACCTTCCCCTGAGCCAAGTCCCGGAGAAGTTTCGAGAGCTCATCGGGCTGGACCGCATCCCCGAGCGCGTCGACTTCACCCTCCGGGAGGCCGGAGGCGAGGAGCAGGAGGAAGGGCTGTGGGAGAGCCGCATCACCTT
Organism: Candidatus Aminicenantota bacterium; assembly: GCA_026706325.1. Lineage (GTDB taxonomy): Bacteria > Acidobacteriota > UBA6911 > RPQK01 > JAJDTT01 > JAJDTT01. The sequence goes on along the minus strand of JAPOYZ010000056.1, from coordinate 6,652 downwards.
CTCCAACTACCTGGGAGAGGTGATCCCGGCCCGGTTCATCCGCCCCCGGGAGCCGTCAGGCCCGCTGGCCGGCCTGGTCTGCATGAACGGCACGGGCAGCACCGCTGAGCACGTCGCCCACGAGCGCTGCCATCGGCCCCGGCCCGACGCAGGGCCGCTTTTCGGCTGGGGACGGGAACTGGCGCGCCGGGGTTACGCCATGTTGACCTTCACTCCCAAGGGCGCCGAGACCCGGCGCATCACACTGGGGCGTTGGGAGGAGGAGAACCGGAGGCTGATCCCTTACGGCCGATCCCAGATCGGTGTCATCGCCGACGAGGTGCTTCGAGCGGCCCGGGTACTGGGCGCCCAGGAGGGAGTCGACGCCAACCGCATCGGGTTGGCCGGCATGTCCCTGGGCGGCTGGGCCACCTGGCTGGGCTTGGCGCTGGGCGACTGGATCCGAACCGGCGCCTCCGTCTGCGGCGGCCTGGGGAGCCTGCGCATCAACATCCGCGACGGCATGCCCGAACGCCACAGTTCGTTCGCCTACCTCCCGCACATGCTCCGCTACTTCGAGCATTGGGACATCGTGAACAGTTGCATCGCCCCGCGTCCCTTCATGATGTTGGCGCCCACCGAAGACGAGGACATGCCCAAGGCCGGGGTCGACCGCCTGATCCGGGAGGTGGAGCCGGTTTACGCCGCGGCCGGAAAGCCGGAGCACTTCAAGGTGTACCAGCCCCCGGGCCGGCACGTCTTCAGGCTGGAGTACTTCGAGCTGGTTTGCCAGTGGTTCGACCGCTTCCTGGGACGGCAATCCTAATTGGAGGGATTCCTCAATATACCTCCGGCGTCCCCATCAGGATCGGCCGACCGAGAAGGGGCCAGTCGCCTGCGTCCGCCTACTTTCCTTGAGCACGCAGGCCAGATTTGTGCCTTCGTCACACCTCGTCCGGATGGACTCCTGTTTCAGTTGGTCTCATACCATGCGTCCCTGGGGCGACCGGCAATTCACGTATGATCGCCCCTATACGCCGGTCAGTGACAGCGAGGTCGAACTGGGTCTGCAGGTTGAGCCAGAATTGGGGATCGACTCCAAACCAGTGCCCAAAACGTAGTGCGGTGTCACCGGTTACGGAACGCTTGCCGGAGATGATCTGACTGATTCGGTTGGGCGGCACCTTGATCTGGCGAGCGAATGACGTTGGCGTCACACCAAATTCAGCGAGTTCGTCTTTCAGAATCTCGCCGGGATGAACGACACGCTTCAACATGTCTTACTTCCTCCTAGTGATAGTCCACGATTTCGACATCGGTTGGACCCGGCGTTCCGTCCTGCCATGTGAAGCAGATGCGCCATTGCCGATTAATCCTTATGGAAAACTGACCGTCTCTTGTGCCCTTTAGAGCCTTGAGGCGATTGCTCCGCAAAGCCCTCAAGGTGTCCAGCGAAGGCGCTGCGTTCAGGATTGAAAGTCGTTTTGCTGCCTGTTTTTCAAACTCGTGAAAGGCCGCGACAAAAGCTCCACGGGCGAACTGCTCGGTTCTTCGATCCCGGTACCCGAGAATCACAGCCGATCCAGAGTACGTATTTGTGACGATGGACGTCAAGCGTCAATGATCTAGGGGAAGGCCGAACTCTCCGCGGAGTCGGGTCATGGACCGGGAATCGAGAAAGGGACGGGGCGAGAAAGGGGCAGCCTACTTCTCTCCGGCCGTCACTCAATTTTCTCGGGTCCCAGCACCGCCATGTCCAGCTTGCTATTGAGCCAGACGTAGGACGACATGCTGTTCCCGGAAGAAAGGGTCCGTCCACAATTAAACGGAACGCCGGAACCGGGACGGGCGGACGAAGAACCGGACATGAAAACGGATCCGATCACGTGAAGAAACGTCTAAAGTACTGATATGATTGACTTCGGAACGCAGAATAACCGGACATAAAAGTGGACATGAAAGAGACTGTCGTCGATCGCGGAGAAAGTGTCGGCCTGATGGAGCCGCTTCTCGCCAGCGACACGGCCAAGCATAGTTTCAGCCTGAGTGACTTCGCCGTCGATCTGGCCGCCAAAGCGGCCGGGCTACGGCGGAGCCTGCCGGGGGGAGTTGCCGGTTCGCTTGCCAATCTCGTGCGGGCGATGAACTGCTACTACAGCAACCTGATGGAAGGTCACGACACTCATCCGGTCGATATCGAGCGTGCCCTCAAGGACGACTACAGCACCGATCCGAAAAAGCGCAATCTGCAGCTTGAAGCCAAGGCGCACATTGCCGTTCAGACCTGGATCGATGACGGGGGAGTCGACGGTGTTGCCCTGACAGCGGCGGGCTTGCGTCAGATCCACAGGCGGTTCTGCGATCGGGTGCCCAGTAGCCTGCTCCGGTTGACCGATCCCCGATCCGGCGAGGAAATCCGGATCATTCCGGGGGAGATTCGTACGAGGGACGTGCAGGTGGGCCGGCATGTTCCCGTCAGCCCGGGCGCGATCCCGCGATTCCTGGCCCGGTTCGAAAGCGCCTACTCGAACTTGGGCAGGACCGACGCGATTCTGGCTGCTGCGACGGCCCATCACCGCTTACTGTGGATCCACCCGTTTCTGGATGGCAACGGCCGGGTCGCGCGGTTGATGTCCCATGCCGTTTTGCGGGAAACACTGGATACCGGCGGCGTCTGGTCGGTGGCAAGAGGCTTGGCTCGAAGCGAGGGCGCATATAAGGCGCACCTTGAGGCCTGCGATCAGACCCGCCGCAACGATCTCGACGGACGGGGCCATTTGAGCGAAGCGGCCCTGATGGAATTCACGGCATACTTCCTGACCACCTGCATCGATCAGGTCGATTTCATGGAGCGTCTCATTCAGCCTGGGCGGCTTCGCGGACGTATTATGGTTTGGGTAGAGGAAGAGATTCGGGGGAAACGGCTTCCCCCCCACGCCGACGCCGTGCTCGAGGCGGTTCTCATTCGCGGAGAGCTTCCCCGGAGCCATGCGGCGAGGGTCCTGGGTGTCGGCCGGCGCCAGGCGCGGCGGATCACCTCGGCCCTGCTCGACCGCGGCGTTTTGACCTCCGTAAGCACCCGCGCTCCGTTGAAGCTCGCCTTTCCAGCGACGCTCGCCCACCGCTGGATGCCGGGATTGTTTCCACAGAGAACGACCTCGTAGCTTGGTCCCTGAAGGAGATTCAACTTCGGGGCGAAATCGCGAGACGCATGGTCCCGTTCATGACCACGCCGCCCGGACTCACACAGCCCGGAATCGAGAAAGGACCGGACTTGACCCGTATTCCTCAATACACGTCCGGTGCTCCCCCGCCGGCTGCTCCTTCGTCGACAGTGTGTTCCCGGACGTAGTCGAAATCGATGTCGTCCCCCAGGCCGGGGCGCTCGGGAACCCGGACGCAGCCGTCCTCGTCAATCGGATCATAGAGGGACTTCTGCCACGGAAAGGGACGGTAACGTTCGACCAGGGGATGGAGCAGTCCCCACTCGTAGAACCAGCCGTTGTCCATGGTGCAGAGGACGTGCATGTTGTGGGGACCGCCGCCGTGCACCTCCATCCGGAGGTTGAAGGCCTGGGCCAGGTGGATCAGCTTCAGGATCGGCGTAATGCCCCCCACTTCGCCGGTGCCGCCCCGCAGCATGTCGGAGGCTCCGTTCATCACCCATTCCGCCCGGGACTGGTAGCTGCCTTCCAGGTTCTCCGGTCCCAGCACCGCCATGTCCAGCTTGCCGTTGAGCCAGACGTAGGAGGACATGCTGTACTCGTTCATGGGTTCCTCGATCCAGAGAAAACCCAGTTTCTCGATCTCCTTGGAGAGGTAGAGCGCCTCGATCCGGTCGTAGTGGTGGTGGGGATCCAGCATGAGGGTGATGTCCGGCCCGACGGCTTCGCGGACCGCGGCACAGGCGGCCACGTCCCGCTTGACGTCGGGTGCGCCGGGCAGGGGAGACATCCAGGTGTGCAGCTTGATGGCCTTGAAGCCGTCCCGCACCAACTCCTCCGAGAATCGCGCGTAATCCTCCGGGCTGCTGAGGCCCCCCGGAATGTCGTCGCCCGCATTGATGCTGGCATAGGCCGGAATCCGGGTCCGAGCGGCGCCGATCATCTTGTAAACCGGGATCTGCAGAAAACGTCCGGCCAAGTCCCAAAGGGCGCAGTCCACGTGGGCGATCATCATGTCGGGCAGAGAATTGGTGAGCTTCTGCATCCGCCGCATCCGTTGCCAGATCTTCTCCCGGAAGAAGGGGTCCTGACCCAGCAGGGCCGGCTTGATCAGGGAGTCCACGACCCCCTGGGAGGGTCCGGCAAAAAAATAGCCCTCGGCTCCCTCGTCGGTCCGGATCGTCAGCATGTTGTTGGTGGTCCAGCGCTCTGCGCCGGCACAGGAATGGCCCTCGTAGTCCCGATACCACTTGGTCCGGTAGCGGAAAGTGTCCACCTTGATGTCCGAGATCTTCATGAATCAACTCCTGGCGGGTTGGATTGCCGGTCCGGAGCGGGCGGCAAACGGCTTGAGTGATGGGGCTGCGGGACGGTCAGGGTCGAAATCGAAACGCATAGATTCCCGCGTCCCTCAGGCGCACCCGCAACCGGACGGGACTGCCGGACAGGTTGGCGAGGCCGGCGCCGGATTTCCATTGCACCACGCCGCCAATGCGGTCGCCGACCAGGGGAAGGCAGTCTTCCAATTGGAATCCGTCCAACGCCTCACCCTGCTCGTTCCGGATCTCCACCTGTATGGCGCCTCCGCCGCTGGTCTTGTAGTTCAGCTCCAGTTCCTTGCCCCGGAAGAGCAGGGGACGAGTCGTGAATTCTCCCCAGCCTTCATAAGGCCCGTCCACCGAGACGAAGCCGTCCGTCCGAAGCGTGGCCCGCCGGATCCGGCTCTCCCGTTCCCGGTAGAGATCGGAGTAGTAGAGGGAGAGCTCACCGGGCCCGGTCCGGATCAACCCATGGCCCACGATGGGATTGCGGTCCAGCCAGTTGCGCTCGTCCGGCCCCGGGGTGAGGTAGGGCTCCCGAAAGGTCCTCTCCCACCGGATTCCATCCCTGCTGTAGGCGAACCGCACGTCGGAAAGGCCCGGGTACGGAGCGCCCGGATACGACCGGTCGGTATACAGAATCATGGGAAACATGAAGAAGGCGGAAGCGGCCCGGGAATACTTGACCGCCGCGTTGGTGTAGAGATGGAAGTCGGGAGGATCCTGCTCGTCGGCGGTGAGAACCAGCTTCGGTTCGGTCCAGTGGAGGAAGTCGGGGGACTCGGACCGGCGGATGGCCCGGCGGCCACCTTTGAACGGCCCGGGCACCGACGGGTCGATCCCTCTGAGGTAGATGACGTAGCGCTCCCGTTCGTCGTCCCAGAGCAGGATGTTGTGGCTGTCGAAGGGGCCATTGGACAACAGGGGATTGGTCGCCAACGGCGTCCAACGGATGCCGTCGGGGGAGACGAACCCGGAGATTCCGTTGACCCGGGAGATCATCTTGTAGCGGGTGCTGCTCCCCGGTTCCTGATTCGGATCCAGCAGGACGCTGACGTTGGTGAAGTCCTCGGGCGCCCCCAGGATGTTGTTGTCCGTGGAACCCTCGAATTCAAATCGCCCCAGACTCGGTTTCTCCCAGACGATCCCGTCCCGGCTCTCGGCATAGCAGGTCAGCACCGTGTCCTCGGGAGCGTCGACGCGAGGATCCCCGATGGAGACCCGGTACCACATGCGAAACCGGCCGCCGTCATTCAAAACGGACGTGTAGTGTAGGCTCTTTCCCTCCCAGGGCCGTTCGCACCGGATCACGGTCTCGCGGGGAACAGGCCGGTGCAGAGTCAGGTCCACGCCCTCGCTGTGGTCGAACCACGACTCGTCCAGCAGCAATTGCCGCCGGCTTCCCACGTCGAGCGGTTCCCGGACCTCCGGTGTCGGCGAGCAGGCGGAAGGCGCCAGCAGCCCGAACAGGATCAGCAATGTCCCAACATTTCGCATGCTTTCGCCTCCTGCCATGTGAGCGCCCAGTCTACTACGACCCACCAGTCGGAAATCACGCCAAGAATCGGTATTGGATGAAGAGTTAGCCGCTCTCTACCGGTGTTTCCCAAAGTAGTCGGATTGGCACGGCATAGAGACGGTCACCAAACCGGGTGCACATCTCTCCGTCGTACACGACCACACCTCCCGTGAAACGGTTTCCCAGTACCGCTTTCAGCTTGCGGAGACCTCGGAAGTCTGCTTGGGTGACGGTTGCTCCGGCCTTGATCTCCACTCCCGCAACGGCCATTGCCCCGCGCTCGATGACGATGTCCACCTCGACCTGGTCTCTGTCCCGGTAGTGGAAGAACTGCAGGGGAACCGGATGCCAACTGGCTTGCCGCCTCAATTCCTGGAAGACGAAAGTCTCAAGCAGTTGACCCAGCAGTGTCCGGTCGGCCGAGAGCGAGACCGGGTCCGCGCCAAGAAGCGCACAGGCAAGACCCGTGTCTCCGATATGGAGCTTCGGTGTCTTGATCAGTTATCGGCAGATTGTAACTTTCACATGCGGCAGATTGAAAGGTCGTGCAAGATCGCGTCGAATTTGATCATTGATTGGTCGACGGGAGCCATCACTGGGCCGAGTGCACTCTCCTGCCACGGTAGCCATCGGCGAGCGTCGAGGCGGGATGTGGGTTCGCAAGTAGCAAC
>JAPOYZ010000526.1 GCA_026706325.1 Candidatus Aminicenantota bacterium | reverse complement strand
TTTCCCCATGTCCCCCAACAGGCCGGGATTGGCCAGCAGAACCTGTTTCCCCCCTGCTTCCAGAACTTCCTGGCGGCAAGTGTGGTCATGGCCGAAGAAAACGGCATCGTATTGCCCGGTCAAGGCCAGGCCCCGGGCCAGGGTGGGATAGTGCTGCAGAGCGATCTTCCGGCCGTCGACCTCGATCTCTCCCAGCTCGGCGCCGTGGTGGTGCAAATGGGGAAATTCGGTGGTCCGGGTGACCATGAGAAATGGGTCCCCGTCCACGTTGCCGAGGACCAGGTGGATCGGGTTTTGGAACGCCGCCGCCAACCGCCGCAGCGTCAGAGGCGCGCAGACGTCCCCGCAGTGCAGGAGCATGCGAATGCCCAGCCCGTTCAGGTAGCTGCAGGCGCGATCCAGGTTGGGCCAGTTGTCGTGGGTGTCGGAAATGACGGCGACCTTCATTGCGTTCCAGCGTAAGAACGGCGTCCTCGACTGTCAATCGTGGGGACCGGCTTCGGACATTCCTGATTCCCTATCTTGACAGGAACGCCGGATCGGTCCATACCTGAGGGTACGCGAATCGAACCCGACAACCGTCCGCAAGGACCTCTGCCATGGAGATTCAAATGGCCCAACCCAACCGTCGTTCGTTCCTCAAGTCCGCCGCACTGTCGAGCGCGGCGCTGGCGGTCCCGGCATTCCGGAAGGATGCCCAGAGTCCCAATGAGAAGTTTCGCGTCGCCTGCATGGGTGTCCGCGGGAGGGGGAGAAGCCTGCTCTACAGATTCGCCGAGCTGGAGGACGTGGAGGTCACCCACGTCTGCGACGTGGACACCCGCGTCTTTGAGGAAAAGCTCAAGAAGACCGAGGAAATTCAGGGAAAACGTCCCAAGGCCGAGACCGACTTCCGGCGCCTTCTGGACGACCCGTCCATCGACGCCATCGTGATGGGGACCCCCACCCATTGGCACGCCATCCCCACCATCCTGGCCTGCCAGGCCGGAAAGCACGTCTACGTGGAGAAGCCGGCCTCCCACAACATGATAGAAGGCCGGGCCATGGTGGAGGCCGCCCGCAAGTACGACCGGGTGGTGCAGGTGGGCATCCAGTCGCGCAACGGCCGTTTCTTCCAACAGGCGTTCGACTACATCCGTTCCGGTGTCCTGGGGAAGGTCCGCTTCGCCAAGGGTTGGGAGAGCGCCCACAACCGGAACCTGGGATTCCCCGCGGACACCGCCCCTCCGGCCGGCGTCGACTACGACATGTGGCTGGGGCCGGCCCCCAAAAGGCCCTTCAACCCACTCCGCTTCCACAGCAACTGGCGCTGGTTCTTCGACTACGGCTGCGGCGACCTGGGCAACGACGGCGTCCATCGCCTCGACTACGCCCGGCGCGGGTTGGAGGCGGGACTCGAAGCCCAGGGCGAGACCCTTGCCGAGTGGCCGTCGGCCGTGAGCGCCAGCGGCGGCAAGCTGGTTCTGGACGACTGCCAGGAATGGCCCGACACCCAACTGGTCATGTACGACTACCCCAACTGCATCCTCATGTACGAGATGCGGCTCTGGTCCCGGCCTCCGTTGGAGGGCCTGGTCGAAGGCGCTGCCGTCTACGGCGAAAACGGCTACGTCATCATCGGAAACCGCAGTTGGCGCGCCTACGGGCCCAAGGCGGAACTGCTCCACGAAGCCAAAGGCTCGATGAAGGACGACGACGTCCGGCACAAACGGGACTTCCTGAGCTGCATCAAAAACGGCGGCAGGCCTGCCTGCGACATCGAGATCGGCCACGTGGCTTCCGGCATCGTCCATCTGGGCAACATTGCCTGGCGCACCAACAACAAACTCAAGTTCGATGCCGCCACCGAAACCTTCACCAATGACGAGGAGGCCAACCGGTTGCTGGGCCGGACCTATCGGGAACCCTGGACACTCCCGAAGGTCTGAGCCCGGGAGAAGCCGGCGGCACATGGTGAAGCCTCACCACGGGACGGCATCCACCGGCAGAGTGATTTCCGGATCAGTGGCGCCAGTTGTCGTGCGTCCACACATTCAACCTGAGACATAGAGACACGAGGTTGACCATGGCGGACAGCAATACGAACCGAAACATCATGAGCGTCAGTTGGGGCGACCACCTGGAAGCCTGGGACGGGGACGACGCCCTGGATCAGCCGGACAAGATCCTGCGCTGCGCCGAACGCTGGAAGTCGGAGTTCGGCGCCGGCGCCATCTTCTGGCGGGAGATGAGGAGCTGGAGCAAGTTCCGGATCGGCTTCACTCCCCCCGGCGCCCCGCCCCGAAAGGTCTTCGACGACTACGAGCGCAAAGGGTACGACGAGCACGAGTTGATCACCACCCAGGTCAAGGAGATGGGCTACAAGGTCTACATGTACGCCACCATGTTCGACGAAGGGTTCCCCCTGAGCGAGGGCTGGCAGGGAGGCATCTACGGCTGGCAGAGCCAGTTCACCATGGCCAACCCCGAGTACCTGGCCCGGGACAAGGAGGGCCGGCCCCATTTCGGCATCATGGAGTACACCTACCCGGACGTGCGACGCTACACCATCCGGCGCATCCTGTCGGCCCTGGGGGACTACGACTTCGACGGCGTCTTCGTCTGCACCCGCTCCCAGTCCAAGCCGGCCGTCCACGGCGACCAGTTCGGATTCAACGAACCGGTGGTCGAGGAATATGAGCGACGCTACGGCGTCGACATGATGCGGCGCAACTTCGAACTGGAGCCTTGGCGGCGGCTCCGGGGAGAGGGATTGACCCAGTTCTTCAGAGAACTGCGATCGGCCCTCAACGCCCGGGGGATGAAACTGGGAATCGGAGTCCCTGCCGGAAACTACATCGGCCCACCCCTGGGCAACCTCTACCTGGACTGGAGGACCTGGGTCGAGGAGAAGCTGGTGGACGATCTGGTCATCGACCAGGTGGCGGTCCGCTGCCCCTCCTTCTGGCACCTCATGTGGCCCAAGAATCCGGGCTACGGATACCTGGTCAACGACGAGGACCATTACGGAATCAAGGGGGGCGACGACTACGGCGAGAAACGCTTCTGGTCGATTCCGCTGGTCAAGGGTTCGCCGGCGTATGAAGGCGCCATGGAGCGCCTCTACGGCGCCATCCGCAACGACTACGGCCCCCATTGCGCCCGTAACGGGTGCCGGCTGCACGTGGCCCGCATGTGGTCGGTGCATGACCCGGAGGAAGAGGCCCGGCTGCTGGACACCGAGGGCGTTTCGGGTTTGGCCCTCGGCTCGTTCGGAGCCGTGGTGGACCGGCGGGCCGGCGGGGTCCGCCCCGACGTGGCCAATCCGGCCTGAGTCCGGTCCGGACCATCGAATTGATTGAATTGTCACTTGGGAAACGAAGCCCGCGAGTTTGACCTTGGCTGAAGACAACACCAAGCGGACCGTCATGAACGTCAGTTGGGGCGACCACCTGGAAGCCTGGGACGGGGACGACGCCATGGACCGGCCCGGCAAGATCCTGCGTTGCGCCGAGCGCTGGCGGCGCGAGTTCGGCGCCGGTGCCATCTACTGGCGGGAGATGAAGACCTGGAGCAAGTTTCGAATCTGCTTCAGCGCCCCGGGCGCCCCGCCCCGAAGGGTCTTCGAGGACTACGAGAACCAGGGCTTCGACGACCACGGGATCCCGAGCTACTGGTCGATCCCCCTGGTCAAGGGCTCGCCTGCGTACCAAGGGGCCATGGACCGGCTGTACAGTGCGATCCGGGACGACTACGGCCCCCACTGCACCCGGCACGGCTGCCGGCTGCACGTGGCGCGCATGTGGTCGGCGCACGATCCGGAGGAAAACGCCAGGCTTCTGGACACCGAGGGCGTGTCGGGCCTGGTCATCGGCTCGTTCGGGGCAGCCGTGGACCGGCGCTGCGGCGGAGTCCGTCCGGACGTGTCACCGTCCGCCTGAACCCGGTTTTCGCCGACGCAGCACCAAGGCCCTCAGGAGAAGGGAGGAACCCGTGTCGAACTGGAACGGAGCGGGAGGCATGCGCAGCCTTGGGCGCGGGGCGGTATGGCCGGTTCTACTGTTGGGTTTCCTCTGGGGGGCGAACGCGCTGGCCCATCCCACCGAGGAGATGCTGAAGGCCCGCCTGGCCGTCCACACCTGGGCCAACGGCTTCCTGAACCGGGACATGGATACCATGGCTTCGATCCTGGACCCGGAGCTGACCACGGATGGAGGCCAGAACCGGGAACAGTACCTGGAGACCCTGCACCGGGGGATGCACAAGATCACCCACGTCTGGCTCCGCTTCGCCCACTACCAGGAGGTGGGAGACACGATCCGGGTCCACCCGGTCCTGGTCTACCGGTCCCATGGCGTCACCAAGCCGGCCCTGACCCTGACGCTGCGCCGCAGGGACTCGGGTTGGAAGATCGTCCACATCGGCAGCGAGCGCCGCCCGGACCTTCCGCCGGAGCTTGCAGTCCACAACCCCGAGCAGCAGCCCCTGCACCTGGTCCGGGTTCACTTGCGGGACCGGGACAGCGGCGCAGCCGTGGCGGCGAGAGTCCGGGTCCTGGACCAGGACGGCACCTACTGGCCGCCTCAGGGTCACCAGTGGCGGGTCCCCATCGGCTGGCGCGAGGATGTGGGAGGAGACGTGGTCGTGATGGACGAGACGTATGCCTACGTCCACCCCGACTTCATCCTGCCCCTGGCCGTGGGAAGCTACGAGATGGAGATCCTCAAGGGAATCGAATACGAGCCCCGCAGCATCCGCTTCTCCGTCAATAAGGAGCAGGTTCCGGAACTGGAGGTCCAACTGCGGCGCTGGTCCGACCTGCAGCGGGAGGGCTGGTACTCGGGGGACACCCACGTCCACTTCGTGAGTCCCCACGCCGCCCTGTTGGAAGCCAAGGCGGAAGACCTGAACGTCATCAACATCCTGGCCACCAAGTGGGACGAGCTGATCACCAACGTGGAGCACTTCACCGGTGAACCGGACCGGGTCTCGGAGCCGGAAACCATCATCTACGTGAACGAGGAGAGCCGGCACGACTTCCTGGGGCACACGGTCCTGCTGAATCTCAAGAACCTGATCTATCCCCTGACCTGGGGCGGCCCCGACGAAGGGGTTCCGGGCGGCATCGACTACCCGCCCATGGCACACCAGGCGGACAAGGCCCATGCCCAAGGCGGGTTCGTGAGCTGGGCCCACTTCCCGGGAGCGCGCGGCGAACTGGCCATCGACGTGGCCCTGGGCAAGGTGGACTCCATCGATCTCATGACCTGGGGCGATCCCCTGGCTCCCCGCCGCAATCGTCCTGCGGCCGCCGAGATCTGGTACCGCTTCCTGAACTGCGGATTCCGGCTGGCTGCGGCCGGCGGCACCGACAAGATGTCCAACATCCAGGTGGCCGGAATCCCCCGTGTCTACGTCCAGGTCCCCGGACCCTTTTCCTACGATGCCTGGCTGGACGGGATCCGGGCCGGACGGACATTCGTCACCACCGGCCCCATGCTCCAGTTCAGCGCCGGGGGGCGCGGGTTGGGGGAGACGATTTCAGCATCGGCGGGTGAGGAGATCGAGGTGACGGCTTCGGTCCGATCCAGGATTCCCGTCGACTGGGTGGACATCGTCCAGGGCGGCAAGGTCGTCGCCAGGCTGGAGAATCCGTCCGGCGAACGGGACCTGACGCTGAAAGACCGAATCCGGGTCCAGGACACCTCCTGGATTGCGGCCCGGGCCTACGGACCCGAACTGGTCTACCAGGGAGGGATCCCCCTGGTGGCCCACACCAGCCCCATCTATCTTCAGGTGGGTGACCGGAAACCGCGATCGCCCCAAGACGCCGCCTTCTTCCTCACCTGGATCGACGAGGCTCTGACCTGGCTGGAGGAGACGGCCAATATCCCCGACCCGGCGCAGCGCAAGGAAATGAAGGATCTCTTCAAGAAGGCCAAGGGAATCTACGAGAAGATGAGGGACGAAGGTTGAACGTACCGGAGCGGCGGCTTTCCTGCCGCCGGTGGAGCGGCGACTTTCCTGTCGCCGGTGGAGCGGCGGTTTTCCTACCGCCGCACTCCGGTGTGACAAACTTGGCGACGAAGACTGGGCGTTTGAAAATTGCCCCTTTTTTTCTCAGGGGGTTTTTCTACCCCCGCTCTTCCAGATTAGGCAAGGTCAAAAATGGTTTGCGCAAGAAAAGCAGAGTGGGACAGGAAAGTCCCCTCCAAGTCGCCCCTAAAGGGCACTCCTACCCGTATTCTGGCAAGAGAATTCCAGCATGCCGGATAGTCTCAAGGACAAGGTGATTCTCATCACCGGCGCCGGCGCCGGCATCGGCCGCGCCACCGCTCTGGCCTGCGCTCGGGAAGGGGCCCGCGTTGTGGTCTCGGACCTGAATCCCGAATGGACCGCCGAAACTACGGAGCAAATTCTCGCCGACGGCGGTACCGCCCATTCCCTGCCCGCCGACGTCGCGGACCGGGACCAGGTCGAAGCCCTGATCCGGGACACGGTGAGGCTGCACGGCCGTCTCGACTGCGCCCACAACAACGCCGGCATCGAGGGTGAGACAACCCCCTTTCACGACTACTCGGAGGAGATGTTCGACCGGGTGACGGCCATCAACCTGACAGGCGTCTGGTACTGCATGAAGTTCCAGATCAGGCAGATGCTGCGGCAGGGAGGCGGCGTGATCGTCAACACCTCTTCGGGCTCTGGCCTGGTGGGAACCGGCAACGGGGTCAGCGCCTACAACGCCAGCAAGCACGGCGTCATGGGCCTGACCCGGGCCGCCGCCGTAGAGTACGCCCGGGAGGGCATCCGGGTGAACGCCGTCTGCCCCGGCGCCATCGACACCCCCATGGCCGACCGGCTCCTGGGGCGGGACCCGGTGAAGATGGCCGCGACGGCGATGCGCACCCCGTCGCGGCGCTGGGGAACGGCGGAGGAGGTGGCGGAGGTCGTGGCCTGGATGTGTTCCGATGCCGCCTCGTACCTCACCGGTCAGCCCGTGAGCGTGGACGGAGGCTCTCTGGCCGGGAGATGACCCGGCTCGACTGCGGAGGCGCCTCCGCAACCGGCTCGAATTCGCTCCAGCGGGACGTCCGCCGGGTGTGCATGGATCGAAACAGGACCCTCCCCTTGAGATAGATCCGGAAGAAACTCGGGAACCAATTCCCGCCCTTGCCTTCCCGGCACTCCAGCACGCCCTCGACATGGGATATGGAACCCAGGATGCCCCACCCGAACCGGGTGGTCCGAAACATCCGGAACTCGACCCGGGCGATGTCGTACGACTCCTGGTCGAGCCAGACGCGGCCTTTGGAGTTGTTCAGCGCCCGGTCGACTCGGTGCCGGACCGGAAGCTTTCCGCTCTTGGGCTCGAAGCTCACGACGAACGCCTGGCGTCCGTTGACCTCGCCGGTGCCGGTGAGACGAAATCGATACCGGTCCACCAAATCGCGGTTGAAGCGGAATACCCGCGCGTTCAAGCTGTCCCCATCCCCGTCTCTTTGCAGGCGGCGGCGAAAGGCCTCCTCTTTCCGGCGCTCGGCCTCCTGCTCCCGCTTCCCCAGCGGTTTTCCGTCCTTCTCCAGAAGTCTCTCGTAGCGCATTCCGTCAATGTACACCACCTGGTACAGGAACTTCTCGACCCGGACGGGACGGGCATCCCGGTCCAGCTTCTCCACCACCCGATGCAGCCGGTGGGTATAACGCCGATCCACTCCCTGCTGTTCCCGGGCCAAGCCCCGTTCCAGGGCCCGGGAAAGGACCTCCTTCTCGGAGGGCTGAGGTGCGGGGTCCTGCCCCCACAACCGGCCGCCCGTTGCGGTCCAGGCCAGCAGGACAACTACGTAGATCGAACGCCTCACGATGGACTCCACTCGTTTCCGGCCAAGAGCAGGGCTCCTTCCACCAGGTCAAAAGAAATCGCCGGGGCCGTCCTCTGGATGGGCTCCGATGCCGCCTCGTACCTCACCGGCCAGCCCGTGAGCGTCGACGCCGGCTCCCTGGCGGGGCGATGACTTCGCCGGACTATTCGGAGCGCTCTGCGACCGGCACGAAATCGCTCCAGTGGGACTCGAGCCGGCTGTGCAGGGACCGGAACAGGATCCTCCCTTTGAGGTAGAGCCGGAAATAACTGGGGAACCAGACGCCGTCCCTGCCTTCTTTCCGATCCAGCATTCCATCGACGCGTGAGATGGAACCCAGGATTCCCCACCAGATTCGCGTCGGACGTATAAGCTCGAACTCGACCCGGACGATCTCGTACGACTCCTGGTCCAACCAGACCGAACCGTGGGAGTTGTTCAGGGCACGGTCGATTCGTCGCCTGACAGGCAGCTTTCTGCTCTTGGGCTCAAAGGTCAGCCGGTAGACCTCCCGGCCATGCAGCTCCTCCGTCCCTTCCACTCGAAAGTGATACCGGTCCACCAAATCCCGGTTGAACCGGACTTCGTTGTCGTTCGACTTGCCGCGGCTCCCGTCCCTCGCAAGGCGGCGCCGAAACCGCGCCTCCTTGCGGCGTTCGTCCTCCCGCTCCTTCTTGCTCAGGGGTTCTCCATCCTTTTCGAGCAACCTCTCATAGCGCACGTTGCCTATGGGCATCACCTGGTAGAGGCGTTTTTCGATCCGGGTCGGCCGGGCCTCCTTGTCCAGCTTCTCCTGGATCAGGAGGTGCCGGAAGGAGTAATGGTGCACCAGTCTCCGCTCGGCATTGGCCAACCCCCGTTCCAAGGCTCGGGAAAGGATCTCCTTCTCGGAAGGCTGTGGGGCGGGATCCTGTCCCGGCGACAGGTTGCCGGTTCCGGCCCAGGCGAGCAGAACGATTGCTGCGAAAACTGAACGCTTCAAGCTCGACTCCACTCGGTTCCGGCCAGGAGCAGGGCTCCTTCCACCACAACCGTTTCACCCAGCTTCGCCGGAACGACCTGATAGGTCCCGGCGAGCGGTGGGAAAACGTACCGCTCGATCTGGCTTCGAATCGGGGCGAAGAACAGATCCTCGCCACTCTGGCTCACCCCGCCTCCGATCACGATCAACTCGGGCGCCAGCAGGGTCAAGACCTGGGCAATGGCCCACCCCAGCCCCCGGGTGGCCCGCCGGAACGCGGCCAATGCCAGCGGGTCTCCGGATCGAGCCGCGTCGGCGACCATCCTGGCGGTCAGACGCGCCGGATCTCCGTGGCAGAACTCCAGCAGCCGGCCATCGTCCGGGTTCGAATCGCACTTCGCGGCACTCAGCCTCCTGCGGGCGAATTCGGCAATGGACCATCCGCTGGCCAGGCGTTCCACGATTCGGTCCGGATCCTCCGCGTCCAGTCCCGGGCGCAGATGCCCGATCTCGGACACCGACAGCCGCCCCTGGCCTTGAAGCCGCCCGTTGACGACGTAGCCGCCTCCCACGCCCGTTCCCACCGTCACGAAAAAGACCGAGTGCTTTCCCCGGCCCGCTCCAATGCGGCTCTCGGCCAACGCGGCCACGTCGCAATCGTTTCCCAGCACGGCCGGCAAATCCAGATTCCGGCGGAACCAGTCGACCAGCGGGTAGTTCTCCCAGCCGGCGATGTGGTGGCTCTTGCGCACCCGGCCCTTGGCTCCGTCCACCGGACCGCCGAAGCCCACGCCGACTCCTCGAATGGAATGGGCCGACGCCAATTCGGCAGCCGCCTCGCGAATCAGTTCCAGGATGCCGGCTGCGCCGGCCGGGGGATCGACTCTCCGGCGTGTCAGGGAGACCAGGGGAGTCCCGTCTCCGGCGCCGACACCGAACTGGAGCTTGGTCCCGCCGATTTCGATGCCCAGGAACATGGGATCCAGATCTCCCGGGTGCGTCCGGCCCCCGGAGACGACCCTGACGGCCGAGCCGCTACCGGTCGGCGTACGGCTTCAACTCCAACCGGGGCCGGACCGTGGGATTGAAGGGAAAGGGAGGCCAGTAACCCTGCATCAGGCAGGAGACCGCCTCGGTCACTCCACGGAAAACGTCGGCGAGGGCTTCCACGGATGCGGCTCCATGGTGCGG
>JAPOYZ010000019.1 GCA_026706325.1 Candidatus Aminicenantota bacterium | reverse complement strand
GGCCCGTCACCAGGATGATCCCGTGGGGCCGCAGGATCAGTTTCTGGAACGCCTCGTAGGTTTCGGACGCGAATCCCAGCTTCTCCAGGTCGTAGATCTGGGTGTTGCTCTTGTCCAGGATCCGCATGACCACGCTCTCCCCATACATGGTCGGCAGCGTGGAGACGCGGAGGTCCACGTCCTTGCCCAGGACCTTCATCTTGATCCGGCCGTCCTGGGGGATCCGGCGCTCGGCGATGTTGAGCTTGGCCATGATCTTGATGCGGGAGATGGTGGCGGCCTTCAGCCGCTTGGGCGGGGACTCGACGTCGTAGAGGACGCCGTCGATGCGGTAGCGGACCTTGAGCTCCCGTTCGAAGGGCTCGATGTGGATGTCGGAGGCGCGGGACTCGATGGCCCGGGACAGGATCAGGTTGACCAGGCGGATGACGGGAGCTTCGGAAGCCAGGTCCTTGAGATGCTCCACGTCGTCGGTGTCATCCCCCAGGCCCTCCACGTCGGTGTCGATTCCCTCCACGATGCGGGTCAGGCTCGTCGATTGAGATCCGTAGAAGCGCTCGATCAGATCCAGGATCTCGCTCTCCGGGGCCAGGACCACCGTGACCCGGTCGTAGCGGGTGTAGAGGCGGATGGCGTCCAGGGTGGAGCGGTCCAGCGGGTCGACCATGGCGATGGTCAGCTCTCCATCGTCGGCGCCGACGGGAACGAACTTGCACTCCCGCATGAACTGCACGGAGAAGGTGTTCTCCACCACCGGGACCGTGGGGAAGCTCTCGGCGACGACGTAGGGGATCTCCAGGTACTCGCTCAGGTGCTTGACCAGGTCGGTCTCCGAGAGAGCGCCCATGTCGATGAGCAGCTTCCCCAGCTTCTCCCGGGACTGCCTCTGGAGATTGCGGGCCGTGCCCAGTTCCTCGGGCGAGATGATCCCCCGCTCCACCAGCACCTCTCCGAAGAGGGCCTTTTCCTTCAACTCAGCCAGTTTGACCATGGGAATTCTCGATATCAGTACTCCATGACGTCGATCCGGTCCCTGAAGTTCTCGGCGGAGATCTTCTCCATGGCCACCAGGTCCACGTCGTCCTTGGAGGCGGTCAGGACCAGGGTCTTCCGGCTCTTCCGGGCATCCAGCTCGTTCCGGTCGTCGACGTAGGCGGCGATGGAGATGCGGTCGTGCCCCCCCAATTGCTCGATGCTGTCGCCGTACTTGATCAAGACGTCGATGAGATTCGTCCGGATCACGCGCATGTGCTCTTCGGTGGTGCGCCTCGTCGTCGGCCGCGGATCCCGCACCTCGCCGAACGGGGTCCGAATGGTCCTTCGATTCACGTTGATCTGGAAGGAGAAGAGCATCCCGTAGCCCTGCAGATAGGCTCCCCGGGGCTCACTCGTAATGGCGAACGGATCGGAGAAGTTCTGCTTGAGCACTTCGTGGACGATGCGTTCGAAAATCTCGGTGTCCTGTTTCAACCGCTCCAGGTTGAGATGCTGCTGGGCGAGTCCGTTCACGCTGGACAACCAGCCCGCAAGCACGGCCAGTCCAATGTACCACATCACCTTCGACCCCCCTTCGCGCGTGAAATACCGCAGTTCCATCACTCTTTTTCCCTTCCTCATTCCTCTCTTCCCCGGAAGTGTCCGATAGCGGACAGTTTGTCCCGTTTCCGGACACTCCGGACACCTGGCCGGTCAGCGCGTGATCAGGGCGCGCACGGCCCGGTAGTCCTCCTGCGCATCCCTCTGCTGCAAGTCCAGGGCCTGCAGATACCGATGGACCTGGCCCATGTCCCGCTCCAGGTCGTCGCGCACCCGGATCAGAGCCTGTCCGATGAGGCGCCGCTCCTCCTCCTGGCGGGCGACCACCACGTCGTTGATCGTGGTCTCCAGTTCCTGGCGGCTCACCTGCAGGACGGCCCGCTCCGCCCAGCCCAGATCCCGGGCGATGACCGTCATCCCCAGGAGAATCAGGATGCACGCCGCCGCCTTGTAGACGGCTCTCCAGGCCGGACTGCTGTCGATTCTGCGGAGAAAGACCCGGACCTTGCCGCCGGCGCCGGCGCGGGCCTCGGGAACCGCCTGCCCCAGGTCCCACTGGGCCAGCAGCGAACGGGTCTCCACCAGCTCCAGGTACTCGGCCTTGCAATCGGGGCAACTCTCCAAGTGTCGGAAGAACTCCAGGCAACGACCGGGGTCCAGCTCCTCTCCGTAGAGGACGTCCATCATCCGCTCGTGCATGGTCGTGCAGTTCATAGTCTCTTCTCCATCAATCTTCTCAACGTCTTCAATCCCAAATACATGCGCGATTTCACGGTGGAAAGGGGCAGATCCAGGATCTGAGCGATCTCGCGAAACTTCAGCCCCTGGTATTCCTTCATCAAGATGACCGTCTTCTGTTCGTCGGGCAGCTTCAACAGCGTTTCCCGCAGCAGTTGAACCCTCTCCTTGGAGGCCAGAGCCTGCTCGGGCGTCGGCTCGTCGGCTTTTTCCAGAGCCGCCTCCACCGACTCCGGGAGAGGCACCGTATCCCAACGGCGCCGGCGGAAACGCATCCGGCACTCGTTGAGGGCGATCTTGTAGAGCCAGGAGGAGAATTTCCCGGGATCGGACAGGCGTCCCAGGTTCTTGTACGCCTTGGCGAAGGTCTCCTGGGTCAGATCGCGGGCTTCCTCACGATCGCCGACGTAGCGGTAGATGAAACCGTAGATCCTTCGCTCCCACCGGGTCACCAATTCGCCGAAACAGCCGCCGTCGCCGGCCAATGCCAACCGGAGCAAGTTCTCGTCGCTGAAACTCATCCTCCCGCCTGTTTGATGAGGATGCTCCATGCCGTCTGAAAGTCTAAAGAAAAATCGGTTTCGGTCTGATTTTCCAAGGGCCGGTCAATGTCTTTGCCGCAAAAAGACATTTCTTGAAACGAGCCTCCGGCCAGGGACCAACTCCCGGTCCGGAGTCACGTTCCGGCCGCGGCAACCTTTCGCCAGTTTACCAGCTACCGCCGAATCTGATGGGTGGCCCGCGCCTCTCGGCCCGGGTTTGGCCCCGAAGTTGCTATGGGATTTGAACCCGAGACTCAGGCTTCGACTGGATCGGGTGAGGTCGCCGGCAGTACATGTGCTTCGCAGAATCAGGGTGGGAACCCGGCGGCCTCACCCGTCCTCCCGGAGGAGCGGCGGTTTTCCTACCGCCGGAAAGGAGCGGCGGTTTTCTTACCGCCGTCCGGGACGGGCGGTTTTCCTACCGCCCGTTGGGAGCGGCGGTTTTCCTACCGCCGGACTCCCGATTCCTAATACCGAAAAAACCGGACGGGGTTCAGCGGGCGGCCGCCCAACTGAATTTCGTAGTGGAGGTGCACGCCGGTGGTGCGGCCCGTGGAACCGACGTATCCGACGATGTCTCCCCGCTGGACCTTCTGCCCGACCTTGACGTTGATCTCGGAGAGATGGCCATAGCGAGTCACGATGCCGAAACGGTGGCGGAGCGTGACCAACCGGCCGTACCCGTGGTGCCAACCGGCTTGGGTCACCTCCCCATCGCTGGTGGCCACGACCTTGGCGCCGCGGGGAGCCGAAATGTCGACTCCGGGATGGAATTCCCTTTGTCCGGTGAACGGATCGTTCCGGTAGCCGTATGCGCCCGACGGATACCCCCGCACCGGCATCAGGGTGGGCAGGGCGGACTGAAGGATGCTGCGAGTCGTGTAGTAGTCCTGAAGCCGGCGCAACTCGCTCTCCAGAGTCATCCGCCGCCCGTCCAGGGTCCGGAAACGCTTCAGGAGGTCTCGATGATCCAGGGTCAGAAGCGGGCGCGCCACTTTCGCGGGACCACCGGCGCCGCCCAGGCCGTCGTCATCGTTCTCGGAGAGAAACTTGAGCCGGGTGGCGGTCACCTCCAGCGAGGAGATCTTGTCGGTCAACTTGCCGGAGACGGCTCTCAGACCCGCGTTTTCCTGCCGCATGCGGGCGACCTCCGACTCGAGCTCCAACACGTGGACGGTCCGTTCCGCCATCCACCAGTAGTGGACCATGGAGAACATGAAGGAGAGAAACAGGACGCCGCCGAGCAGGCCGATAACGGTGGTCAGGGCCACGGATACGGAATACTTCCTGGCGCCCTCCCTCCCGGAATGAGCAATGATCAGCGTGTAAGTGTCGCCGGCGTTGAACACTGTCGTCTGCTTTGATCGATGAGGAGGAGTCCGGCCGCCGTTTTTCGCTCCGGGGCGCCCCATCAGCCAACAGGCGCCAGCCAAGACTCCAAGGCCGGATTCTAATTTGGGCCCTTCCGGAAAGTCAAGATGGCGTAGGGGCGATTTCCAATCGCCCATTCTTCGTCGCCAAGTTTGTCACAACGGAGTGCGGCGGTAGGAAAACCGCCGCTCCCAACGGGCGGTAGGAAAACCGCCCCTCCCGGACGGCGGTATGAAAACCGCCGCTCCACTGGCGACAGGAAAGTCGCCTCCCGGACGGCGGTAGGAAAACCGCTCCACCGGCGACAGGAAAGTCCGCTCCCATCCTTTTTCTGCCGGCATTTCGCCGGGCATGGGCCGGTGGGGAAGCTCCTACTCCCCAATGACGTTACTGGTGTCGGCGCCGTCTTCCGAACCGGCCTCGCCGGCGCCGGCGCCGACCCGCTCGAAGATCACGATGCCTTCATCCGCCGTGTCCACGTAGGCGTGCCTGCCGTCCGGACTGGCCGCGAGGCTCCGGGATTCGCCGAATTCGGGCACCGGGTTGTTGAAACGGTCCGGCTGCCGGATCGACACGTAGTCGGTCAGGACGACTTCACCGGGTGGGACCTCGTCAATTCCCTCTTCGCCGTTTTCGGCGTCGCCGGGTCCCGGCCGCCACTCGACGTCGTAGGCGAGACCCGTACAGAACACGTCCACCGCGGCAACCCCGTGACGGACGCCGGCGAGCCCACACCGATTGATCGGTTCGAAGGGGAAAAACCCTGGGATTTGACCGAAGCCGTCGAAAATGTCAGGCCCCGCCAAAGTCAACCGGAGGGTTCCCAAAGGACTCGGATCGGCGGCATCCGCTTCCAGGTCGAAGACCGTCGTGGTCTGGCCGCCGCCGTGAAAGACGAACAGGTGCCGGTCGTCGCCGGTGATGGCCAGCGCTTCCAAGCGCGGGAGCGGATTCCCGTCCTTGGTGACGTCCGTGAGCATCCCCGTTTCGGCGTCGCGTTCGAAGACGTGCAACGAGTGGCCCGTCCCCGCATAGACGTGGCTTCCGGCATTGGAGATCAAGGCACGCCTGAGTCCGCGGACCTCAACGGTCTGGACATGCGGGAGTTCGCCCGGGGTATCCAGCGCCAGGACCTGCAACTGGCCGGAGCCGGGAAGAATCGCGTGCAGGAACGAGCCTCCGCCGTCCATGAAGACGTCGCCGAAAACGCCGGCGCCGCACTCGCCGGTGTCCGGCGGATCCCCGGTGACCGGAATCGTCCCCTGGTCCTCAAGTTCCCTCCGGGCCTCATCGAGAGGCGCGAAACTGCGCCAGGTTCCGCAGCGATGGGCGTAGAGCCGGTCCCGATGTGGGTCCCAGATCAGGGAACTGTCTTCCAGGCCGTCGTCTTCCAACAACTGGACGGAAGTCAGACCGCCGGTCCTGGAGTCGCGTTCGAAGACTTGCAGCCCCAGCTCCGACGCCGCGTACAAGGCCGTGCCGCTGTCGTTGAAGGCGAGGCTGGCGGGCCCCCGGAGCCGCACCGAGGCGCCGCCGGCGTCCCGGTCTCCGTCCGTCAGGCGTCCGGCGTACTTGAGCCAGACCGGAGGTTCGGCCTCCTCCCAGTTGAGGGTGAATTCGCCGCCCATGGAGCCGCCGCGGGCTCCCAACCGGATCGTGTAGCGGACTCCCTCCTCGCCGCGGAAGAGGACCTCCACGGCGTCGGACTCGATCGCCTCGGGCTGATCACTGCTCCTGACGAACTCGATGGAGCCGGAGCCGCCGGCGCGGTCCCGGTACACCGCGAGCACATTGGGACTGTAGGGATCGTCCAGCCAGAAGCGATACCAACCCGCAGCGGGAGCTTCATAGGTCCACCAGAGGGAAGAGTGGCCCAGGAGCGCACTCCGTTCCCCCCGCTCGGTGGTGGCGAAGAGATTCGATTCGGCGACGGATCCCGCCGAGTCCTCCAACGGCGCCGCGCCGGCCAGGTCGTCATTGCCGGGAGTGGGGCCCCAGGTCACCGGGGCGGCCGCGCCGGACAGGGCGTAGGCTTCCAGGCTGCGCGCCGGAAATCCGGCCGCGATCCAATAGCGGTGCCCCGCCGCGGCTTGAAACACAAAATCGGTAGGAGCCGCGTGGGGACGGGTCTGCGCCACCAGCTCCAGATCTTCCATGGATGAGCCGGTGAACACGGTCACCCGCAAAGCCGAATAGGTGAGGAAATCCTCGAGCCTCCAGGTGTAGCGGCCGTCCTCCGGGGCTTCCCAGACCCACCACCGGGTCCGCACCCCGGTCTCGACGGGCTCGCCCGGGTCCACCGTCGATGCGGGGTCGATGCCCATCAGGAATTGGGACGAGGGGACGCTCTCCAGGGGGATCGCGCCGAGCCATTGATCGTTGTCGAGGACGGCTGCCCGCACCAGTGCTTCCCATCTCAATACGTAGGGACCACTGGGCGCCCCGGCGCCGGGTGCTGCGACCGCGATGCGGTATTCGTTGCCGGCGGCCGCGGGGAACGAAGCCTGTGAACGGGGCAAATGGGAGACCAGCCGAAGGGTCGCAATGCTGTCCCCCTCGAATACGAACACGCGCTTCGAGGAGCCGCTGGAGAAGCCCCACCAGCCGTCGCCGGGTGCGGTCCAGCGATACCAGGTGGTGCCCGCGTCGAAGCCGAACCACTCGCCCGGCTCCAGGGTGGCGCCCTGGCTGCTGCCGTGAACGGCGCCGGCGGCGCCCTCCAGTATGGCGGCCCGGTCGAAGTCGTCGTTGTCCGGGCGGTTCCCCTGAGACCAACGGAGGTCGACGACGGTTCCCCGCCGCATGTGGCTCACCCGGACCCGATAGGTTTCTCCCTGTTCGGCGAAGAAGAGCGCACCCCACTGATCCGAGGCGACCCGTTCCAGACCCGAGATGGCGTCGCCGCGGAATACGTCGACGCGATCGTTGCGCTGAGCCCCGGTCCCGCCCGGCGGGTTGATGTTGAACCGGACCGCACCGTCTGCCGGCGCCGTCCACCGGTACCAGACCGAACCGGCGGGCCGGCCCTCACGGGCGCCGAACAGCGGCTCTCCCGGTTCCGGTGTGGCCAGCAACAGGTCCACGGTTCGGAAACCCCGTCCTTTTTCAATGACGGCGGCCGCGGCGAAGTCGTCGTTGGCGGGGCGCCGGGCCTTCCGGGAACCGGCGGTTCCGCCGGGTGCGACGTCCACCGGAGCGGACGCTCCCCTGGCGTTCCAGGCGCTCGCCCTGAAGTAGAGGCGGGCCGGCTCCCCGTTTGCGGCGGACGAAACCGTGAACCGGACTTCCTGGCTCTCACCGGCGGCGACCTCACCGAGCGGGATCGACGAGCCCAGAGGGATGGGCGAGAGCGGTGGAACGGGAGCTTCCCGGGACGGCAATTCGCCCGGTTGCGGTCTGGGGACCATGGTTTCGAGTTCATCCGACAGGTCGACCCGGATGCCATCCTCGCGAGACACGGCCATGGAGTGGATCCGGATCTGTCCGCATCCCGAGGCCCCGCCGGCATCCCGGCAATCCAGGTGCAGCCGGGTCCCGGCCGCCACGTACTCGTCCGCGGTCACCGTCACGGTCAATTCCTGCTCCTCGTTCCCCGCCAGGAGTGTCCGGTCGGTTGCGACCATCAGGTTCGGGGTGGACCTGCCCCGGATCACCGTCCAGGCCAGCGCCGCCCGGGGAGGCGCCGTGTAGACTCTCCGCGCCACCACCTTCGCCCGGTACGTCCCGGGCTGCGGATTCCTGAGAATGATCCACTCCACGTTGTCCACGCGGGAGGTGGAAGACTGCTCCCCGCAGGCGGCCTCCCCGCAATCGCCGTCCCGGTCCAGCCACAGGTCCAGGTCGTTCAACACCGTGCTGGCGATCGCGTCCGCCGGCGGCTCGTCCCAGGTCATCACCAGGTCGAGGCGGCTGGTTCCCGCCGGCACCTCGATGTCCTGGTGGGCGTACTCCCCCTCCTGCAATTCCGCAATCGCGCCGTCGCCGATCCAGCCGCCGGCTCCGTCCCGGCTGAGAGCGCTGGTGCGGGCCGAAACCTTGCCCAGGCCGTACTGGGCCTGCACCGGCCCCGGTCCGCCGGTATTGGTGGAGGGGAAGGCGTCCGGAGCGCCCAGCCAGGCTTCGGGTCGGATGGCTCCGGCCATGAGCCGGGCCCGGGCCAACGCGGGATGCTCCCGGTGCTCCGGGGCCGCATCCATCAACAGGGCGGCCACCCCCGCCACCGTGGGGGAGGACATGCTGGTGCCGCTGATGGCCCGATACTCGCCGCGGCTACCGCCGCCGAGGGCCGAGTGCACGCGGACGCCGGCGGCGACCACCTGTGGCGCCAGGCGTCCGTCCGCCGTTGGCCCGTGGCTGCTGAAGAACGCGATGTCGCCACTGTCCAGCGCGGCGCCCACGGCGAGGGAGCTCTTGGCGGCTCCGAAATCGGAGAAGCCGTCAATGCTCTCGTTGGACTGGGCGACGACGTACAGTTGGCGATGTCCCCAGACGACGGAGTCGAGCTTGCGTTCGCTGAAGCCTCTGCCCCCGAAACGCCTGGAGGAACCGCTCAGGCTCATGTTGACGATGAGGGGCTTGACAGGTTCGGGCGGCTGGCCCGGCCCGGCGCACTCCGTGGCTTCGGACAGGAAGTCCATCCCGCGAATGATGGAGTCCGCCGTACCGAAGCCGAGGCTGCCGAGCACTCTGGCGAAACGGATGTGCCTCACCGAAGGCGCCATGCCGGCAAAGCGGGGCTGGACGGTCCCGTTGCCGATCATGGTCCCGGTGACGTGGGTCCCGTGCATCCCTGCATCGATCCACAGATCCGCGGCCTCTTCGGCGGGAGGGGAAAAGAAGGAGAGCCAGGCGAAGTTGGCGCCGCAGATGCTCTCCCGGTTCGACGCGATGTCCAGGTGGTTGATGTTGAGCCCCGTGTCCATGACGGCGACGGGGACGGAAGCGCCCCCCATGCCGGAGAAAATTCCCGGGATACCGTCCCAGGTTCGCAGGGCGTCCGCGCCCATGGCGGGAACCGACGTGTCGTGGGCGGGCCGGACGATGCCGACCGGCTCGACGGCCAGCACGTAGTCCGCGGCCGCGATGGCCTCCACCTGGCCGTAGGACACGTTGGCCGCGTAGGCCCGCAGGTCCGGATCGAAACGGCCCACCACCGCCCCCAGGTCCTCGAGTTTCCGCCGCCACCGGCCGTCGGGATCGTCCGCCATCAGGGTGATGAAGACGGGCGCCTGATCAAAAGGGGACAGTTCCGCCAATTCGCGGGCGAACGCCTCCGGAAGCTTCCGCTCCGGAGGGACGGCTCCCAGGCCGTCGACTTCCGGCAAGGCCGCGATCTCGTGCAGCAGCGCCGGATCAGCAGGCAATCGGGCGCGGACCAGGTTGCCTGATGAGCCCAGGGCCGTCGCGCCGAGCTCGCCCAGGGATGCCGCGACGCCGTCCGGTCCGGCGTCCCGGGCCGCCCGGACCCAGCCGAAGGACCAGTCGCGTCCGGCGGCGGACGCCTGGTCGACGATGGTTTCGATGGAAACGGCCGTGTTCAGCCAGTCCGGAACGGGACTTGACCCCTCGTCCCCCGCTTCGGCGCCGGCTGAGATCCGGGCCCGGGGCATCTCCCCGTGGTAGGAGACGAAGGAGTAGCCATCGGGCGGCGAAGGAACCGTGTCCTCCACGGGCCTTTGGACGGCGGCTGGTGGTTCGGCCGTCCGGGGAGCGGCCTGGATCTCGGGTTCCCGGACGGTTCCCCCGCTTTCGGCTTCGATCCGCGCCATGGCGGCACGGGTCGCCACGGCCTCTCCCGTCGGCAACACCTCTTGCCGGTCGCCGGGCTTCTCGTAGTAGGCGACCAGTCCCGCCAGAATTGCGGCCACGGCC
>JAPOYZ010000314.1 GCA_026706325.1 Candidatus Aminicenantota bacterium | reverse complement strand
TCCGTAGAACCCCAGCACGTTGTATCCTCCCTGGTAGAGGATGGCGGCCTCGACCAGCCGCGACACCCGGCCGTTGCCATCTCCGAATGGATGAATGGTGACCAGGAAGAAGTGGGCGAGCAAGGCTCGGATCAACGGGTGTTCGTGGCGCAATCTACCGGAGTTGATGAACGCTTCGAAATCGTCCATCAAGCGGGGGACGTCAGCGGGCGGCGCCGCACGATGGACACCCCCCAGAGCCGGTGTCCCCACGACCACACGAACGGTCCGAAACTTTCCCGGAGCGTTGTTGGTCTCGTCCGACTTTTCGGTCATCAATCGGTGCATCTCCAATATGTCCCGAAGCCGGAGCGGCTCTCGGTCCTTCGCAAATCTGGATCTGATCCAGTCCTGCGCACGGCCGGCATTGCTGATCTGGATTTGTTCTCTTGTTTGATGGCTATTGCCGCCCCCGCCGTGCAATGATTCAGCGACTTGCTGTTCGGAGAGCGGATTCCCTTCGAGAGCCGTTGTCCCATGGACTGCACGCACCCGGTTCAACCGGTCCAACTGCTCGCGCCAGTCTGGGGGGAGCACGAGGTTGAGCGCTGCCTCCCGGTATGCTTCGATGGCGACCAGAAGCCTCAGAAGGTTATCGGTCTTGAAACGGTATTCAAACTCGAATCGCTTCCAATCCATATCTATCGGACACCTATTCCGACACCTTATTTGACGACCTAAGTGTCTATATTATAATTGGATAGAGTAATCCATGTCAATAACTTGACACGTTTCTCGACAGTTCAGTTGACTGGGTGGGACAGCGTCAGGGAAGCGGCGTGGCGTCTGCGAACGCCTCGACGATGATCATTTTGACCGCTCTTCGCGGTGCCGCGCCCCTTACGCAAGTGTCTTGGGAGATGAGGGTCGGCTAGCCGCCCGGCCCTGGCGCGGATTCCCGGTCCCGGAGGCCGCGGTCGATCTCGGACAGGATCTTCCGGGCTTGCGCCGAGGGGTCGGCGGCGTCGCGGATGGGCCGTCCCACCACCAGGTAGTCGGCGCCGTCCCGGACCGCGCGATAGGGCGTGACCACCCGTTTCTGGTCGTCGAGCCGGTCCCCGCCGAGCCGGATGCCGGGGCAGACCAGGATCGGGTCCGGACCCAGTTCACGGCGCAGCCGACGCGCATTCTGTCCCGAGCAGATCAATCCGTCGCAGCCGTTGGAGACCGCGGTCCGGGCCCTCCAGCCGACGTATTCGTCCACATCCCGGAACCGTCCTGCCGAACCCGGCCCGGCGCTGTCTCGCAAGTCCCGGGCATCCACACTGGTGAGCAGGGTGACGCAGAGTACCTGCAAGCGGGAATCGCCTGTTCCTTCCCGGGCGGCCGCCGCTCCGGCTCCCGCGTCGTGAATGGTGATGAAGCGGGCGCCCAGCCGCGAGGCCGCGGCGACAGAGCGGCGCATGGTCGCCGGGATGTCGTACAGCTTGAGGTCCAGGAAAACGTCCAGTCCTTCCCGGACCAGCCACCGCACCAGGTCGGGCCCTTCGGAAACGAAGAGTTCGAGGCCCACCTTGAAGAAGCCCACGGAAGGCCGCAGCTCGGCGACCAGGGTCTCCGCCTCGGTCCGGCCGGCCACATCCAGGGCGAAAATGAGCCGCCTCTCCGACGCGCCGTGGCTCATAGGGAAAGCAGGGGATTCTCCCGGTTCTCCAGGGGCAGTTTGACGGGGCCTCCCTGGCGATGGGACTCGAAGGCGGCCACGATCATCTCGGTGGCTCCGCGAGCCTCATAGACGCTGCCGATCGGATCTCGATCTTCCTCGATCGCCCGGATCAGATCTTCACAGGTCCAGATGTTCCCCTGGTGGGCACGCCCCTTTTCCAGCGGTTCCGGCTTTCCGACTCCAGCAGTGCTCACGCTCATCCACTTGGAGCCTGTCCTGCCCGGCGACCACGCGGAGTCTTCCAGCAGATGCACGTCCGGAACCGAACCGGTGTAAGTCTCGAGCAGCCCCTTGGATCCCCGGATCGTGAGCCCGAAGCGGGTCGGTCTCCCGGCAGCGTTCCGGTGGCTCGAAAAATAGGCGCCCGCGCCGTTCTCCATGCCGTACATGGCTTCCACCCGGTCTCCGGCCAATGCGCCGATGCCTTCGGCGCCGTCGACCACGTCGGCGCGGGTCACGGGGCGTCCGTCCTGGGTCACCCGGGCGTAGCACCAGAGGGCGTTTCCCCCGAAAATGCGCATCAGGTCGAAGATGTGCGTCCCCAGGACCCACAGATCCTCGCCGCCCCCTCGGCGGTCCTCCTTGCCGCGGCCGCAGAATTCCAAAACCCGGCCCAGGCGTCCCTCGGCGATGAGGTCCTTGATCACTTGGATCTTGGGGCTGTAGCGGGTCTGGTGAGCGATGGCCAGCTTGACGTGGGAACGCTCGCAGGCCTCCACCATGGCGTCCGCCTCGGCCAGAGTCCGGCACATGGGCTTTTCCAGGAAAATGCTGGCTCCGTATTCGGCGCAGGCCAGAACCATGTCGTGGTGGCAGTCCAGCCACCGGGGAGCCACGCTCACGATTTGAGGACGTTCCTGCCGCAACATCTCCCGGTAGTCTGAGTAGCCGGCCTTGACGCCCAGCCGGGCAGTCGCCTCCTTGAGACCTTTTTCGTCCTCATCGGCGACGGCGACCAGCTCCGTCCGGTCCACGTCCAGCCAGACTGTGTCCAGGCCGTGCCCATAGTTACCTCGGTTGGTCCGGCCAATAACGGCGACCCGGTATTTCTTGCTCATAGTCTTACCTCCCGGAACAGTTTGGGGATGATGCCGATCTTAACAATCTCTGGCGAAAGTCTCACGCGGCCCCAGGACCGGAGCAGGTCCCACTCTGGCAAACTGTTGCCGGTAGGGCTAACCTGATGAACCACGCGGGGTGGTTCGCGGATCGTGGAGTCGAAGATGGAGCAGTGTGCGGGCAGGTGGGGGGTTTGGCTGCTCCTGTCTACTTTCCTGCTTGCGCCGGAACCTGCCTGGGGCCAGGAGCCGGTTTCCGATGCTGATCCGCCTGCAGCACCGCGATATGACTCGTCTTCAGCATCGGGAACCGAGTCGCGCCCGTCGCCCCTGGAGCTCTTGCGCGAGGCGATTCTCCAACTCCGGCAGCTTCCCGGCTCCAACCGGCGCGTCAAGCGTTCGGTGGACGACATCGTGGAGGCCATCTCCGAGAGCCTGTCCCACAAGGGAGAGAGCCTTTATCTCGATGGAAGTCAGATCCGTTCGAATCCCGACGGAAAGAGGGTCTTCAAGTACAACAAGCGGGCGCTGAGCCGGCTCCAGAGGGGCATCAGATCGGTGCGCGGGAACCGCGAGGCCGAGTCGGTCTTCCAGCAGGTGGCGAGGACCCTCCTCGAGGCTCAGACGGAGATCGCACGAGCCTCCATCGAAGCGGCCCAGCGGTTGAGAGCCGTCGGAATGGCCGACGAATGGCAGGTGGAAAGAGCCTTTCGGGAACTGGAGAGAGCCGCCCGGCACGACAATTCCCGGAAAGCCATGGATGCCCTGAAGAAGGCCTGGGAGGTGTCGCAGGGGGCGGTGCGCCGGCAGAGCCTGGCGGTCATTGCCTTCCGCGACTCTCCCGATCCGTTTTCTCCGGAGCTTGCCCCCAGCACCCTGTCCATCACCTTCAAGATCCTGGCCCGGGGACACTATTCGCTGGACTACGTCCGGGTCATTCAGGATCCCGACAGCGGCGAGGTGATCCGAATCTTGAACAATCGTCCCTGGGACGGCACGGACGGAAGCGGACGCCTCGTGCCCGACGGGAGCTACCCCTACCTGGCCTTCGGCCAACTCACGAGACTCACGGTGTACGACCGGCGCCGGGGCAGGATTCCCGTGCGCAAGCCGGGCGAGTACCGGGCCGCATCGTTTCCCATCACCGGGACCGTCATGGTGGACGGCACCCCGCCTGTCATCCAGGTCGAGACCACTCCCCCGCCCAACCGCCGGGGCTGGCACAATGCGGACGTGACCGTTTCGTTCAAGGCGCGGGACAACCTCGCCGGACTGGCCAGCGTGACTCCCGACCTGCAAATCACCACCGAAGGCCCGGTTCGCCGCCTCAGGGGCATGGCCGTCGATCGGGCGGGAAACAGCGCTTCCCTGGATCTGGAAGTCAAGCTGGACAAGCAGCCACCGTCCATCGAAGTGACGTGGCCCAAGACCGGGTCCCGGCTGGAAGAGGGGGGGCTGAGGTTGACGGGGATGGTTCGAGACGCCGTCTCCGGGGTCGCTCAATTGACTTGCAATGGAACGCCGCTACGGTCTTGGGACACGGAATTCAGTTGTGACCTGCGGCTCCGGGAGGGCGAAAATCGAATTCGGGTGGAGGCTGTCGATCACGCGGGAAACGAAACGATGGCTTCGATTCGGGTGCATGGCCTGTCCTCCTCCGCCGTGGCGGGGCAGTTCCCTGCCGGAAGAGAATAGGAATGCGCGGATCTTTCACTCGGCCGCCCCGGTGGCTCTTCCCGCTCTTGCTGGGGCTTCAGGTTCAACTGCCGCTGCCGGCCCAGACGGGAGGAGAGGATTGGCCCCGGTTCCTGGGGCCCCGCGGAGACGGCAGCTCGAGCGAGACCGGGTTGCTGGAGGGCTGGTCCGAAGAGGGTCCGCCGCTGGTCTGGGAACGGAGCCTGGGCCGGTCGTTCAGTCCGCCGGTGACCTCTGCCGGCCGGATCGTCGTATTTCACCGGATTCGGGGCCAGGAGGTGGTCGAGTGCCTGGAAGCCGGGACGGGCCGTCCCATCTGGAAGCAGGGGTATCCTACTCGCTACCTGGATCGTTACGGTTACAACAACGGCCCCCGATCCTCCCCAGCCATCGACGGAGACCGTGTCTACACCTTCGGGGCCGAGGGAAAGCTCACCTGTCTGGAATTCTCCACTGGCCGAATCCTCTGGCAGCGGTGGATCAATCGGGACTACCGTGTCCCCCAGAACTTTTTCGGTGTCGGTTCGGCTCCCGTCGTGGAAGGGAATCGAATCCTGGTGAACGCGGGCGGCGATGGCGCGGGTGTCCTGGCGGTGGACAAGCGCTCGGGTGAGACCATCTGGAAGACCGGCGATGACGAGGCGAGCTACTCGACGCCGGCCGTCGTCGACCTGGACGGCCGGCGGGTCGCCATGTTCCTGACCCGGGGGGGCTTCCTGGCCGTGGACGCGGCGGACGGCCGGGAACTGTACCGCTATCCGTTCCGCTCCCGGAGCTATGAATCGGTCAATGCCGCCACGCCCGTCGTGGTGGGCAACCACGTCTTTCTCTCGGCGACTTACAATACGGGAGCCGTTCTGCTGGAGTTGGGTTCGCAGGGTCCGACGGAAGTCTGGCGAGACCGGATGGCGATGCAGAACCACTGGGCCACGAGTCTTTACCGGGACGGATACCTTTATGGCGTGGACGGCCGGCACGAGGGACAGGCCAACCTGCGTTGCATCGAGTTCCTGACGGGTGCGGTTCGCTGGAAATCATCTCGGGAGCTGGGGCGGTCCAGTTTTGTCCTGGCCGAGGGACGGCTCATTCTCTTGGGGGAGCGGGGCGACCTGGCTCTGGTGGACCTGAGCCCAGACTCGTATCGGGAGAAGGCGCGCGCCCGGGTTCTCACCTACCCCTGCTGGGCTCCACCGGTTCTTTCCCACGGACTTCTCTATCTGCGCAACGAAATCCGTCTGATCTGCCTGGATCTCCGGAAAAAGTGACGGGATTTCCCTGACGCTTACACCGGAGTCCCGGGTGCTTGCCGCAAGCGATCCCACTCGTCGTCGGCGTGGGAGACTCGGCACCGGCTGATATACTTCCGACGTGATCCGGGCCCATCAGGTCAGCAAGGTCTACAAGTCCTATCCGGGTCCATTTGCCCTGTTGCGGGAACTCAGTTCCGGGAGATCTTCCCATCGGCTGTTCGCGGCCCTGAAATCGGTCAGCTTTCAGGTCCGGCGCGGCGAAAGTTTC
The DNA here is from genome assembly GCA_026706325.1 of Candidatus Aminicenantota bacterium. Classification (GTDB taxonomy): domain Bacteria; phylum Acidobacteriota; class UBA6911; order RPQK01; family JAJDTT01; genus JAJDTT01. The sequence continues at coordinate 4,104 of JAPOYZ010000314.1, read as the reverse complement.
GGCATCGTCGGCAACAACGGGGCGGGGAAGACGACGCTGCTCAAGATTTTGGCCGGTACGTGCACTCCCACCGGCGGAGATGTCCGGGTCCAGGGCCGGGTGGCGGCGCTTCTGGAATTGGGCGTCGGTTTCGATCCGGAGCTCACGGGAAGGCGCAACCTTTACTTCGGGGCGGCGTTGGCCGGTTTTTCCAGGGAAGAGATCGCCCGCCGCGAGTCCGGGATCATCGAATTCAGTGGCCTTGGCGACGAGATCGATCGGCCGCTCAAGACCTACTCCGCGGGCATGATGTTGCGGCTTGCCTTCTCCCTGGCGACCAGTTTCGAGCCGGATGTCCTGATCGTGGACGAGGTCCTGGCCGTGGGAGACGGCGAGTTCCAGAGCAGGTGCCTGAATCGAATCCAGCGCCTTCGGGATCGAGGCTGCACCGCCGTCCTGTGCTCCCACGCTCTCCATCAAATCGAGAGCTTCTGCTCCAGAGCCCTGTGGCTGCATCGGGGGCAGGTCCAAGCCATGGGTTCAAGCCGCGAAGTGGTGGGGAGATACCGTGATTTCTGCCGGACCGGGAGCCGGGAGTGGGACCCGGTCCAGGCCCGGAAGGCCGGTTCTCGAAAGATTTGCTGGATCGAGGATGTCAAGCTCCAACGCCCCCGGACCGGGCCCTTCCGGACCGGCGAGAGCCTGGAGTTGGACGTGTCGGCCCGCTTTCTCCCCGAGTTTCGCGGGACTCCCGGCCTGGGGGTCGCCGTGGTGCGCGACGACGGCGTTGTCGTCTACGTCACCAGCACCGTCTTCGACGGGGTCCCGCTCCGGGAGGCCGGTCCAGGCGACTACCGTGCCCGGGTGGTTTTTCCCCGCATGGCGCTGTTGGAAGGCCGGTACTACTTCAACGTCGTGGCCACCGACACCGACGGTCTCCAGTCCTACGACCTGGCCGAAAAGAAGGAACCCTTCTCCGTGACCCGCAGTGGTTCCGATGCGGGTCTCGTGCGGCTGGCAGTGGAATGGGGGCCGGGAGAGAAAAGAGGGAGAAGAAAGCCGGCAGGAGAGAAGTGGAGGAGTGAGGAGTGAGAAGCTCCGCCGCCGAACGGGTATGCAGCGGCGATCTCGTCGCCCTTGGGGTGGAGCCTCCGGAAGCGCGGCGGCTCTCGGCGGGAGTGAACCGTCTGTTGGGGACTTGCTCCTCCGCCGAATGCTGGCGAAGAGTGAGCAGCGGTCTTCTGAGTCCGGCTCATCCGTTCCCGGTTCACCAACTGCTGCACCGGACGGTGTGCGGCAACGAGCCCGATGCCGACCCCGCGCCCATTTTCGTTCCCGCGCCGGAGTCCGTCCGGGAAACGAACCTGGCGCGAATCCAAGAGCAACTGGGTCTGGAATCGTATGCCGAATTCCAATCCTGGACCGCAGAGAACCGCTCCGCTTACTGGGAGATGATGATCCGGCAACTGGGGATCCGGTTCCGGACTCCGCCGGCCAAGATTCTGGATTCGACACCGGGCGCGGAAAACGTGAAATGGCTGCCCGGCGCCCGGTTGAACATCGCCGAGAGCTGTTTTGGCCGCGGATCGGACCCGGCCATCGTTTGTCATGGGGAGGAAGGGCCCGTTTCCAGTCTGACTCGGAAGGAGTTGGACGCCCTTTCGAACCGCGTCGCCAACGCGTTGTCCCGCCTGGGAGTGAACCGGGGCGACACGGTGGCCATCGACATGCCCATGAACGTCGAAGCCGTGTCCATTTACCTGGGTGTCATCAAGGCGGGCTGCGTGGCGCTGACCATAGCCGAAAGCTTTTCCGCTCCGGAGGTCCGAACCCGGCTCAGAGTCGGAGAAGCCAAGGCCCTCTTCACCCAGGACCGGATTCTTCGCGGTTCCCGGAAGCTGCCCCTTTACACGAGGATGTTGGAGGCCGGCGCTCCGGTGGCGGTGGTGGTGCCGGTGCAGGGACGCCTCTCGGAACCGCTGCGGGACGGAGACTTGTTATGGGACGATTTTCTGAGTGACGAGGAGGCTTTCCGGGCGGTGGCGTGTGATCCCGATGACGCCATCAACATTCTCTTCTCCTCGGGGACCACGGGCGATCCCAAGGCCATTCCGTTCACCCACCTGACCCCCATCAAGTGCGCCGCCGACGGATGTCTGCATCAGGACATTCGGGAGGGAGACGTGGTGGCATGGCCGACGAGCCTGGGATGGATGATGGGACCCTGGTTGATCTATGCTTCCCTCATCAATGGAGCCACCATCGCGCTGTTCGACGGCATTCCCACATCCAGGAAATTCTGCGAGTTCGTGCAGGACGCGAGGGTGAGCGTCCTGGGGGTCGTGCCGACTCTGGTCGGGGCCTGGCGGGCCGGAAGCTGCGTGGAAGGACTCGACTGGTCCTCGGTCAGGGTCTTCACCTCTACCGGAGAATGCTCGAATCCCGACGACATGCACTATCTGACCTCCCGGGCGGGATACCGGCCGGTGGTCGAATACTGTGGCGGAACCGAGATCGGCGGCGCCTACATCACCGGCACCGTCGTGCAGCCTTCCGTCGCCTCAGCCTTCTCGACGGCGGCTCTGGGGATGAGTCTGACCATTCGGGACCGGCGTGGGGGCGAGTCCGACCAAGGGGAAATTTTCATTGTTCCGCCGTCGATCGGCCTCTCCACTCGCCTCTTGAACCGGGACCACCACCGGGAGTATTTCGCCGGAACGCCCCGGGGGCCGGGAGGGGTCCCGCTGCGCCGTCATGGAGATCGGATGGAGCGGCTCGGCAACGGTTATTACCGGGCTCAGGGACGGATGGACGACACCATGAACCTGGGCGGCATCAAGGTGGGGTCGGCAGAGATCGAACGAGTCTTGAATCGGGTTCCGGGGATCGGCGAGACGGCGGCGGTGGCGGTCTCTCCTCCCGGCGGAGGCGCGACCCGGCTGGTGGTCTACGTCGTCCCGGCTACGCCGGAACCGGATTTCGACGAGGAGGGACTCCTGCGGATCTTTCAACAGGCGATCGTGGACCGGCTCAACCCCCTGTTCCGTTTGCACGACGTGAAGGTGGTTCACCAGATGCCCCGCACCGCCTCCAACAAGATCCTGCGGCGCCAGTTGCGTTCCCGGTATTCGGGGCCGGACGCATGATCAGGGGCCAGATGAGGCGCTTCCCACCGGCTCGGTCCGGCGGACGCCCGGCAGAAAAAGGAAAGGAGCGGAGCGGCGGTTTTCTAACCGCCGAACTCCGTTGTAACAAACGTGGCGACGAAGACCGGGCGATTGGAAATAGCCCCACCTTTTTCTTAGGAGTTTCGGAGATCGGCGGATCATGACGCTCGAGATTGCCTTCATGCTGGTGTTGATCGCGGTGGCGCTGTTGGTGTTCTCGCTGGAAATCTTTCCCATCGAGGTGACCGCGGTCGGTCTGTTGGGCGTTCTCCTGGTGACCGGAACCCTCACTGTGGAACAGGCCGTTTCGGGGTTCAGCAACAAGGCGGTGATCACGATTGCCGCCATGTTCGTCCTGAGTCACGCCCTGGTGAAGACCGGTATTCTGGAGGTGGCCGCCGATCGTCTCAGTCGGCAGGTAGGGACCCGGAAATGGCTGGGAATGTGCATTTTCCTGGGGGTCGCCGGCATTCTCTCCGGCTTTCTGAACAACACCGCTGTGGTTGCGGTCTTCATCCCCCTGGCCATCAGCCTGTGCCGGCGCTTTCACCTGAGTCCCAGCAAAGCCCTGATCCCCCTCTCCTTCGCCAGTATGGCCGGAGGAACCCTGACCCTGGTGGGGACGTCCACCAATCTGATCGTCAGTTCTGTCGCGGAAAAAGCCGGTCAGCCGGCTTTCGGAATGTTCGAGTTTTTCCCTTTGGGGATTGTGTTGCTGGGTGCCGGACTGATCTACGTCTGCCTTCTCGCCCGGCGTCTTCTGCCCGCCCGCTCCACTCCCGTCTCCCTGGCCGGGAACTACCACATGGGCGCGTACCTGACCGAAGTCCGGGTTCAGGAAAAGTCGAAGCTCGCCGGAAAGAGCTGCCTTGAAGTCGGCATGAACAAGACCTACGACATCACCGTCCTCTCGATCCTGAGAGATGGCCAGCATGTGTCCCATAACATTCGAAACGAG
>JAPOYZ010000298.1 GCA_026706325.1 Candidatus Aminicenantota bacterium | reverse complement strand
CAGAAGATCCTTTCGGCCATTCGAAGCAAATCCGCCACTGGTCGTTGATACGGATGCTGAAGAGCCTGTCACCGAAACTTTCAGTGTTAATGGGTACTAGTCCTGCGCCTTAATGTTTGCCGATAGCTCCTGCAGGCGCGCCTTGATTTTGTGCAGGCCCTCGAGCCAGGTTGCTTGGTCTCCGCCCAGTGGATCGACGGTGTCAAACGTAAAGTCCCGATCCAGGAGCGTTTCCAACGCGTCCAGTTCGTTCTCGGTCCCCGCGACCAGGGGGGCCACGACGTCCCGGCCCTTTTTGTCCAGCGAAGCCGCCAGCGCCTCATGGTAGCGATTCAAGACCCTGGAGAAACCCCGTCCCACTCGCAGACACTTGCGCAGGTACACGACGTCGGGGCGGGCCTCGGCTCGGAGATCGGAGGTCCCGAGCACTTCGGACACGAGCGCGACCGCTTCGGTGTTGACTTCGTCGTAGGCCTGCCAGAGTTCCGCCCACCGTTTCTGCCATTCCACGGAGTCGATGCCCAGAAGCGTCGTCAGTTCCGTGGCGCGCGCCGACAATTCCGGGCCTCCTGATTCCTGGTCCATGCTCAGAATTCGCCAGAGGATCGAGAGGGGATACAGTCTCTCAGCCGCCACCGGGACCAGAAGATCGATTTCACTTCCGTAGACCTGGTCCACCGTCCGGTCGTAGTGGGTGGCCATGATCGTGCGGCCGATCCCTTCCGCGACTTCCATCCGGCGCTGAGTCCGGTAGACGTCGAAAATCCGGTGCATCTTCGCGCCCGCATCGTCGCCGTAGAGTTGTCGGCAGGCCTCGGCGAGAAAACCGGCGGGTCCGGTGATCTCCGGGGGCAGATTCCGATTGTTCATCAACGCCCTCCAGGTCGATCGGGTCTCCTCGTAGCGGGTCGGAATGACGTGGCCGGGGGCATCGACGTTCCAACTGTACTCCGCATTGAAGAGCTGAAGCGGCTCCTGGAAGACGGCCCCACTGAAGTTGTAGATCGTCTCGGCTCCCTTGAAGATCCCATTCATGGCCGCAGTCCCTGCGAAGGGATAGTTGAAGGAATCTCTTGAATAAAGATCGGCGCCGCCCAGAAAGAAAAGGAAGGTGCGGTTGTTCAGGCCTTGGCTTCCCAACCTTTGGCGATAGGCATCGAGCCACCGCACATCGGTTTCCTGCTGGGGGAAGACCTCCCGGAAGCCGATCTCGAAATTCTCGTCGTCGGGAAGCAGCGACACCACGTTTTCCCAGAAGATCAGGTGGTTCTCCCAGTCGGAGGGCAGGGTCGGAAACGGGTTGTAGCCGGGACTGAGGAACATGACGGTGCAGTCGCGGGCGGCATCGTAACCGGAGTCGGCATTCTTGACGCTTCGAATGGCCCGCAGGAGTTCGTTGTAACCATGAGCCACGCCTCCGGCCCCGCCGTCTTTGGTGAGGAGGCTGTCATTGGGCCATTTCTCGCGGCAACGAAAACATCTCTTTTTCCAGGTGACCCAGAGTTCGTAGTTGGTCAGGTGATAGTCGATGTTGGGATCACCGATTCCGCGGTCTTCATGATGGATGTAGAGCGCTCCCGGCTCTATGGAGCGGACAAAGTCGGCCATCTCGGCGGCTTTGAGCCGGTTCAGTTCATCGTTTCCGCGGCAGGTTCCCACGATGCCACGTCCCGGACGGTTTTCTCCGAAGCAGGAGTAGATGGTTCCGTCCGGATAGCGATCGCGGTTGTACCAGACCTTGCCCACATTGTGTTCAGGCCGGACGATCCGGCCGTAGTTGGCGCCGTACCCGGCAAACAGGAGCTTGATCCCTCGCGCTCTGGCGTAGGCATTCAACTCCCTCATCATTCTCGAGTAGCCGGGAAACTTCTCGCGGTTCCATCCGTACCCGTCAAAGAAAACCAGGTTGATCTTGTAGCGAAGACAGAAGTCGATTTTCCTCTTGATGCGCTGGACATAGGCCTCTTTGCCGTCACCCCAGTCATAGGCCCAGCGGTTGATTTCCGCCAACAGCAACCAATCGGCCGCGGCCCGATAGCGAAAATCCGGAAAATCACGAATTGAGCCGTTGGGGACCAGAACCGCACTACCGGTCCGTTTCATGACCTGCTGGAGTGAAGCGGCGGCATAGAGAACGCCCTGGGCGCTTCCACCGACGAGCCAGACCTGCGGCTGGTCTCCCGGAACCACTTTGAGCACGTACCCTTGTTCGGCCCTGTCAGGATCGGAAAGCAGCTCTCGATCGGCCGGCTCAAGGAAGGAATCGGCTTGCGTTTTCAAAGCGCCGTCACGACTCCAGTCCACCAGGTAAATCCCGCCCGGGACCGGCTGAGGTGCGGCGCCCGCCAGGAACGTGGGCGGGGGAAAAACTCCAGCTTCCTCGGAGCGGATCAGGTCGGCCGCCAGACGTTCCTTTGCCGAAGCTCCCTCTGCGAGGACCAGCCGGGTCGAGTCCGATCCTTCTTCGAACCGAACCGTCTGCTGGTCCCAAGCCTGGTGCTGGGGCGTGGGAATGATCCGGGGCGTCCCTTCCAAGCCTTGCCCGCTGATGACCAGGAGGATTGCAATGAGCAGTCCGGACGTACTCCATCGATTCATGGGTGCACCGTGTCCCTTTCCTCTATCGAAACTCGACGCCTCGACGGGGCATCGACTGAGCCCACGCCAACAGGTTACTTCTCAGTTCCTCGAGGGTCAGCGTCCAACTCGACAGGTCGCCGCCTTTCGGATCCACCGTGTCCAACGAAAAGGAGTCATCGAGGTAAGTCCAAACCTGCTCGACCCCGGTTAGGATTTCCTTGATCCGTCCTTGTCCATCCGGTCCCGTCACCCCATTGCCGATGGCGTCATGATAGGACGCCAGGAGACCTCCGAACCGGATCCCCACTTCCAGGCAGCGCTCCAGGTGGCGCAGGTCCGGCACGGCGTCCTCCCTCACGTCGCCGGCGCCGAGGGCTTCGGTCACGATTTGCTTACCCTTTCGGTTGACGTCGGCAAGCTGCCTCCAAAAAGCGGCGATCCTTTGTTGCAAGAGGGCGTAATCCTGCGCGGAATAGGTCCGCACTCGCCCCCTGATTCGGATTTCCGTGGCGGCATCCTCCGTGTCTTCCCGCGAGCGGCTTCCCGCCGAACCCGATCCCCAATAGGCGCTGTCCGCTTGGAAGAGCCTCCAGAAGACCGTGTTCGGATAGACCTTCCTGGGGTAGAAGGCGGGAATCTCATCGTCCCCGAGCGGCTCGAAGAAGTTGAAGAAACGCGCCATGATCTTGCCCGTCTTCGCCCCGTAGATTCGAATGCACGCCTCTTCGAACAGTCCTCCGGAACCGAACACTTCCTCGGGAAGTTCCTGGTTCGACCGGAGGCGGTTCCAGGCAGCCAGAGTTGTCTCGAAGGTTTTCGGCCGTTGGTGGCCGGGAGCTTCGACATTCCAACTGAATTCGGCGTTGACGACCTGCAACGGTTCCTGGTGGACTCCTCCACTGAAGTTGTAGATCGCTTCCGCGCCTTCAAAGATTCCGTTGATGACCGGGGTCGCCGCATACGGATAGTTGAAGACGCCGCCGGAATATTGGTCGGCGCCCCCCAGGAAGAACATGAAGGATTTGTCGCTCAATCCCCGGGAGGCCATTCTCTCCATGAACGCCGGGATCCACGGTTCACCCGTTCCCTGGCGAGGAAAAATCTCTCGAAAGCCGACCTCGACATTGTCTTGCGACGGCAGAAGCGATACCGCGTTGGCCCAGAATTCGAGGGTCTTCTCCCAGTTCAGATCTTCATCGGTGTCGACGTCCGCCAGACCGGACCGCCCGGAATCGATCCCGTAGGGGGGAGAGATCAGAATGATGGTGCAATCACGCGCCGCGTCGTAGCCGGTATCCGGGTTGCGCACCCGCTGGACACTCTCGACGACCTGACCGTATCGATAGGCGAGGGCTCCGGCGCCACCGTCAATAGCGGCGAAATCGTCGTTGGGCCATCGGGCCTTGCACCCCGGGTGACGTGCCTTCCATCGTTCCACGTTGCTCTTGTAGTGCCCCGTGTCCTCGTGATGGATGTACAGAGCGCCGGGTTCTACCGTGCGAACCAACTCGGTGATCGCTCCGACGATCTGCCGGTTTTGCGCCTCGTTCGAGCGGCAGGTGCCCATCGTGGGGTGCAGCGGTGTTCGGAGTTCGCCGTAACACGCGTATGCAGGCCCGTGAGGGTAGCTTTCCCGATTCAGAAATACCTTCCCGATGTTGTGCTCGGGCTCAACCTTGAGGGGGTCGAAGTTGGCGCCGAATCCGGCATAAACCAGCTTGATTCCCCGCTCGCGGGCATAGGAGTTCAGTTCCCGCATCATGGCGCCGTAGCCGGGCGTTTTTTCGGCCGTCCACCCGAAGCCGTCGAAGAAAACCATGTTGATCTTGAAGCGCACACAGAAATCGAGCTTGCGCTTGATCCGTTCCATGTAGGCTTTCCTGCCGTCTCCCCAGTCGTAACCCCAGCGGTTGAGCTCGGCACGCATGAGCCAGTCCGCTGCGGCCCGGTACTTGAAATCCGGGTAATCCCTCACTTCCACTTCAGGGACGGCGAGCTCTCCGTTATCCACCGACCACAGTTGCACCAGAGTGGTCACCGCGTAGAGCACACCCATGGGAGCGGATCCGAACAGAAGTATCCGTTGGCCTTGAAGATCCGTCTTGATCACATAAGCCTGGCCGGTCTCTTGGGGATCGTTCAGCACCTTGCGGTCGGCGTCGGAAAGGAGTCTCAGCAGCTCATAGGTTCGGTTTTCCGTTCGACTCCAGTCCACCAGCAATATGCAGGGCGTTTCGGAACACTCCGCCGCCGTCTGCATCTGCACTCCACCGGCGCCGGCCTCCTTGCGAAGAAACTCTTCCGCAAGCTCACCCATTCGGCTACGCGACGGGCGGGCCACGACCCAACCGGCGGACCCTCCTGCACCGCTCTTCAGTATCCCGGACCCGGCTTCCAGGGATTGAGGCATGGGAATCACGCGGGGCGTGGCCCAAAGCGCTGGGACCGGGAGCAAAAACGAGAGGACGATCAAACATCTTCTGGCGGAACACATGAATCTATTTTCTCCTCTGAAGGGTCGCGACCGCAGTGAGGGAGTCGGGAACATCCCGAGATTTCAGGCTCCGGGACCACACTCCGGACTCCACGGATCTCAGGCCCGCAAGCCGCCGTCGTGAAGTGGACTTCACTTGGTCCCCGGTCTATCGTGGTGAATAATCTTGTTGATTTGGATGCAGGTTAGGGAGCATGTGAGTTGATGTCAAGCCAGGGTGAAATCGTTACTGTTTTGGGCCCCATTCCCCAGGAAGACGCCGGGTTTACCCTCTGTCACGAACACCTGATCTGCGACCTCTGGCCCTTGTTCCCCAGTTACAACAACATCCTGGATGAGGAGAAGCTGGCGGTACGGGAATTGTCCGAATTCAAGACGGCGGACGGCCGCACGCTGGTGGATTGCACCAGCATCGGACTGGGCCGGGAACCACAAACCCTGAGACGTATCTCCCAGTCGACCGGCGTCAACATCGTGATGGGGACGGGTTGGTACCGGGAGGAAGTCTATCCGCCGGAGATCCGCGAAAGGTCCACGGACCAGTTGGCGGACCTGATGGTCCGGGAGCTCCGGGAAGGGGTCGGCGAAAGTGGGATACGGGCCGGATTCATCGGAGAGATCGGAACGGAACGTTATTCCATCACACCTGCCCAGGAAAAGGTGTTTCGAGCCGCAGCCCGGGCACAGAAGAGGACCGGCGTCAGCATTTGGACTCACACCACCCATTTTGGCGAGCTGGCTCTCGAGCAGATCGATCTCCTGGAAGAAGAGGGCGTGACTTGCGATCGTATCGTCATCAGTCACTTGGGAGACCGTCCCGTGCCGGATCGATTCCTGGCCATCGGCGAAAGGGGGGTGTTCCTGGGAATCGACAATATCGGATACGTGGGCGACGGTTATCCGGACGACGGCGTCCGCGTTGCCAATATCCTGGCCTTGATTTCGGCGGGACATCTGAACCAGATCATGCTCTCGCTGGACATCTGCATGAAGGGTCATCTCCTGGCCTACGGAGGCAAGGGATACGCCTATCTGCAAAGAGAATTCCTGCCCCGGTTGAAGCGTGCGGGGGTGACGGATGAACAGATTCGACGTTTGACCGTGATCAACCCCGGCCGTGCCCTGGGAGTGAGGAGAGCGGAGGGCTGATGGGTCTGAGAAGAAACGCCATATACCAGCGGATGGGCGTCCGTGAAGTGATCAACGGCCGCAGTTTCAGCACCAAAGTCGGCGGTTGCGTCATGGACCCCGAGGTGATCCAGGCCATGCAGGAAGCCAGCCGCTCCTTTGTCCGGATCGAAGACCTGGAGGAGGCGGCAAGCAGGACCATCGCGCAGATCACAGGCGCCGAAGCAGGCTACGTCACTTCAGGCGCGGCAGCGGGGCTCACCTTGTCCATGGCTGCCTGTCTCACGGGACTCGACCCCGAAAAGATGAATCGCCTGCCCGATACGAGGGGGATGAAGAACGAAGTGATTATCCAGCGGGGTCACCGCAACGACTATGACCACGCGCTGAGAGCGGCGGGAGCAAGGGTCAAGGAGATCGGCTTCAACTACGCCACATTCCCCTATGAGTTGGAGCGGGCCATCGACGAGAAGACCGCCGCCGTCTTTTACCTGGCCGGAATCGCCGACGGCAGCCTGCCCATCGCCCGGGTCACCGAAATCGCTGGAGAAAAAGGGGTCCCCGTCATCGTCGACGCGAGCGCGGAACTGCCGCCACGGGAGAACCTCCGCAGATTTATCGGTCACGGCGCCGATCTCGTGGTCTTCAGCGGCGGAAAACACATCCGCGGACCCCAGTCGAGCGGCTTCATTTGCGGTCGAAGGAAACTGATTCTGGCAGCCGCGCTGCAGCATCAGGACATGGACGTCTTCCCCGAAACCTGGAGCTTTCGCGAATTGATCGATGAGGGCGTTCTCCCCGGCCCCCCGCACCACGGAATCGGACGGGGCTTCAAGGTCGGCAAAGAGGAAATCGTCGGTCTCGTGACCGCCTTGACCCGCTATGTCGAAAGGGATCTGGAGGCGGAGCTGCAGCACTGGAAGGAGACCACCCGTTCACTCGTGGAGGGCGTGAACCGGATTGAAGGCCTGAGTGGAACATTCCAGTTTCCGAAACCGGGCGGCAGGACCGTCCCGGCGGCCCATATCCGAGTGGACCCGGTGAAGTACGGCCTGGACGCCCATGGCCTCATCAACGCGCTCCAGGATGGCGACCCCATCATCGCCGTTTATGAGAGCTTTGCAGCCAAGGGCAAGGTGATCATCTTTCCCGAGAATCTGCGGCCGGGCGACGTTTCTCTGATCGTGGATCGTCTTCGGGAGGTCAAGGCTTGAAGACCCGGAACTCCTTGTCGACGTTCTTCGATTGGAGTTCGCGGTAGGTCTTGAGTTCCGCTTGCGCCTCATCTTGCCGGCCCAGCCTGGCCAGTACCTGAGCGGCCTGGAAGTGAGCCTGGGGGAACCCGGGGTCCAATTCGATGGCCCGCCGGCTATCCCGCAACGACGCCGCAAGGTCTCCCCGCGTGAAGAGGATTTTTGCGCGCTGAAAGAGAGCGTGAACGAAGGCGGGATCGAACGTCAGGCATTGATCGAACAGCGCCAGAGCGCGATCCTCTTCGCCCCGTTGGGAGTGGATCAGACCCTGAAGATAGTAGATGCGCCCGTCCTCCGGAGACAGCCGGTGCGCCTTCTCGAAATACGAGAGCGCCTGCTCCGTCTGTCCGGCTTCCAGAAATGAACTGGCGAGATAGAGCAATCCGGAGCTGTCGGAAGGGCGAATCTCGATCAGTCTTGAAAAGGTCCCCTGAGCGTCCTCGAACCTCCCCTTGAGTTGCTGCGCGAATCCCATGGCCCTCAGCAGTTGCGGAGACTCGGGAAAGCGCGCCAACGACTGATCGAGGACCGTAATCGCCTCGTCGTAGGCATCGGCCCTCAGGAGCAGGAGCGCCAAATTGTAGTAGGACTCCCGGTTTCCGGGTTGCAGTTCGATGGCCTTTTCGAAGGACTTGCCCGCTTCCACGACTTGACCCAACCTGGCGTTGGCCGCGCCCACGAGGTTGAAGTACTCGGCATTCTTCTCGGACTCGGGCCAACGGCTCAGTTCTGCCAGACAGCTCTCATCCTCCCCCTGCTTGAACAGAGCCGAAGCCAATGAAAAACTCAAATCCCATTTGCCGGGATTGAGTGCCAGGGCTTTTTTGAAACCGGCAACCGACTCATTCAAACGTCCCGTCTGTTCGTAGGCTGTCGCCAGGGCGGCCCAGAGGCCGAAGCTGTCGTCACCCAGTCTGTTTGCCCGCTCCAGGCTGACAACCGCAGCGTCCGGTTTTTTCAGGGCCACATAGCATTCCCCGAGTAGTCGAAAGTATTGGCGACTCTGGAATCGAGGTTCTTTTCCCACCGCTTCCAAATGGTTGACGGCGCTCTTGAATTGACCCAGTTCAGCGTTGATGACCCCCATTCGATAACGGATTTCCGACGAATCGGGACTGAGATCCAGCAACTTCCGGAACTGCTGGAGCGCCTGCTCCAACCGGCCTTGACGGACCCAGTGAAGAGCCAGATTCCTTCGGGCCTCAACGTAATCGGGCCTGAGCTCAATGGCCTTTTGGAGAGACTCTTCAAACAGGCGAGGCCGATTCATCTTCTGGTGGATGATCCCCATCAGGTTGTGTGCCTCGGCAACTTGCGGGGCCACCTCCAAGAGTTCCGACAGGCTGGAAAGAGCCGACTGGAACCGTCCCTTTTGGAATGCGTTGAGCGCCTTCGAATAGTGCCGGCGTATGAATTCGCCCGTAGTCGCCTGGTTTTCAGCAAGACACCATGGGACAGCGAAGAGGATGAGAAGGAGCCAGAGGAGCACAAATGGCGACCGGGGACCCTTTGCCATGGCCACCTCAGTTTGCCATAGTCGGCCTATGATGGGGGTACTGATTCTAGCTGCTTGGACCATGGCCAATATGGGAGCATCCGCCGCTGAAGCTTCCGGGAATGCGAGTTCGTCCCCATCCCCCGCGGAGGGTATTCAAGCCTGGAAAGGCTCGAATTCGACCGCTGCCGGACCAGACTTCAACGTGGACACGCCCTACTGCCGATCCATCTGGGACACTGCCGGATGCACGACGGCGGCGACTCTTCCCCAGGCCGTGATGGGACCCTTGGGACAGAATGTCTCCCGGACCGAGATCGTCGTCACCAACGCGGGGCCGGTTGGGCGCGCATGCGACTTGGCGCTGCTCTTTCACCGGGGCGCTTCCGAGGCTCCGCAAGCCCTGTTCAACGGCCGGGCGGCGGAGGGGAATTTCATCCGGACGAATCTGCCTGCAGGAGGAGCCCGCATCTTTACCCTGACTCCGGCCGATCCGGCGGAATTGGCGGTGGGAGCGGTTTCGGTCTTCACCAGGGCTCCCTGCTCCTCCGACTCTCTGGACGTTCAAGGCCGGTATCTGCTGGAACATGAATCCACCGGAGAGATCGACGAGATCTTTTCCGTTGCAGGTCAGCGGCCCGAGGAGTGGCTTTCCGACGGCGACTGCCGGGTCCTGACCGGGGTCTTCGGCTCCGGCAGGGACGTGGGTTTGGCGGTAGTGTCCGGAGAGCCGGGACATGCCGCGCCGCCCGGCACCGAACTACGCTACCGGTCCTTCGACCTGGACGGGAACCTCATCGGTGAACCCGCCGGACTACCGGTTTCCGGAGTACACCATCCCCAGTTTCCCTGGGATTTCAGCGAGCCCGCCATCATTGAGATGTGTCTGCGGGTACCGGGAGGCCAAAGCGACTTCCGCGCCTCCGTCATCGCCGTCGGGATCACCGAATCCGACAACCGCATTCAGTGGAGCGACGAAAACCTGGTGGACAGTTTGAAGCCGTATGACCGGATCGAAAACGCTCTGGTCTACGACCACGATCCGGAAACGCGCCTGGGGGACGAGATCTTCGGCGACGTCATCGTCGATTTCGAGAACGACGATCCGGGGCGCAACTCCCACGGGGGCCCCGTCTGCATGCAGTACGCCGACGGCCGAATCGTGGC
>JAPOYZ010000585.1:7727-10173 GCA_026706325.1 Candidatus Aminicenantota bacterium | reverse complement strand
CGGGTCCGACGGATCGTCCCAGGTATAGTCGACAAAATCTCCGCCTTCCATTTGGCCGGCAGCGATGATCTTCTGTACGACATCGGCTCCATCGTCGTCTTTCACGTCCCGAGCATGGGTGCCATCCAACTCGACGTCGGCCCCGTGAAACCACACGGTACCGTCCGGCGTGAAAATGACGAGATACATGTTTCCGTCCTTCCAATCCCCTCCTTCTTCCCGCAATTCAACCGCGAGCGCCGCCAATTGATTGATGTCGGTAATGCTCGAGATGTAATCCCTCGCGGATTCGACAAATTTTATCAGAGTCTCCGGGTTCGTCAGATCAACCTGGCTGGCCGTGGTCCGTTCGTCCTGGGCCAGAGCAGATGGCATGGCGCCGCATAAGGCGGCCAAAGTCAGCACGGTCGTCCATAACATTTTCGATCTTGAGAACTTCACAATAGTCACTCCGTTTCGTATGAGGTTCGACCCCGTTCGAGATGCGACCCCGGCATGATTATTTCGTGGCAACGGTCGCCACCGGCGGCCGTGTTCCTGGTCGCTTATTCTTCCGAATCCAATCCCACTCACGCATCCTTCCAATCGGACACCGCCATCAAACCGAACCGCTCGGCAGCCTCCAAGGTCTCGCGAACGTCGTCCCACGTCGTGTTGTAGTTGACGATGCACATCCTCAAGGAGAATCTTCCGTGCAACAGCGTCGAAGAAATGAACGCGCGGTCGTCCCAGAAAATGCGGGCCAGCACCGTGCGGTTGATCTCTTCCAGCGTGGTGTCGTCGATACCGTCGGCCGCCGGGTTGACCCGGAAACAAATGATTCCCAGGGACGCCGGGTTCAAGACCTCCAGCACCGGGCTCCTTTCGATGTATTCCTGCGCCTGGGAGGCCAGTGCCATGCCGTTGGATACGGCTTGGCGAAAGGCGGCCATGCCGAAGGTCTGAACGGAGACCCAGATTTTCAAGGCCCGGACTGAACGGCTCAACTGCAGGCCTCGGTCCGAGAAGTTGGGGTGGTTCGCACCCCAGATCGTGTCCTGCAGCATGTCATGGGGGATCCGGAAAGCTTGACCCAGCGTCTGGAGGTCCTTCACCAGGAGGCAGCCCGCCTCGTACGGCTGAAAGAACCACTTGTGCGCGTCCAGACCGATGGAGTCGGCCCGCTCGATTCCGCGCAGCAACCTCTTGCCCCTCTCGGTCACCATTCCGAAACCGCCGTAAGCCGCATCCACGTGATGCCAGAGACCTTCCGATTCACAGTAATCCGACATCGCCTCGAGCGGATCGATGGCGCCCGTGCTGCCCGCCCCGGCATTGGAGCAGACCGCGATGGGATTGAGACCGGCCGTGCGGTCGTCGGCCACAACACGGACCAGCGCGTCCATGTCCAGCCGGAATCGGCTGTCGGTGGCCACCTTGCGGACGTGCTCGGGCCGGATGCCGATGATCTTGGCCGCCCGGATCTGGGCGCTGTGGCTCTGGTCGCTCATGTAGACCGTGGCCCGCTCGGGATGTCCCGCGGCTTCTCGCGCCGCCACGAAGGCGTCGAGGCTGGCCGCCGAGCCTCCGCTCGTCAGAAGACCGCCCGCAGTCTCCGGGTAGCCGACCCAGCGGCGGAACCAGTCGATGACGACCAGCTCGAGCTGGCTGGCGCCGCTGGAGGTCAGCCAGGTGCACTGGTTGACGTGGAAACCGGCAACCATGAAGTCGGCCACGATACTGGGCCAAGTGGGAGAGGAGGGGATGAAACCGAAGAATCGGGGATGGTCGTTGCGCACCGCCAGCGGGAGGATGTCCCGCGCGGCCCTTTCGATGACCTGCAGCGCCGGCTGGCCCGACTCCGGTGGATCCTCCATCAACTGGTCCACCAGGTCCTGCCGGAACTCTCCGTCCCAGGCATGCTCGTCCTGCAACCGTTCGGCGCGCTCTACCAGCAGCTCCGCGGCCCGGCGGGCCAGTTCGAGCATGGCTTCGCGGGACATCCGGAGGGCGTCCGATTCTTCGGGGAAGGTGTCGGGAGTGGTCAGTTCGTCGGACTGTTCAGAGGTCCGCGGCGTTTCAGATAAGCCTTCGGGTCCGTCCATGATCGTGTTCGTGAACCGTATGCCTTCGTGCCGACGCCACGAGAACTCGCGTACGGAATCCCTAAATTCACGTCAAGATAGCACAAATATCCGGAAAACCGAACTCTTTCCACTATGGTGAGTTTCCCGGTCTTACTGGAAATCTTCCGTGATCGGGCCGTGGGCGATTCCTTGCCGAGCAGTCGTCCTGGGGCGGCGCTTGGTGCAGGCGATCGGTGTCAATCCCCCGGCTGATCGACGAAACGGATGTAGGGCTTGGGGGAGTCCCAACCTTGAGGGTACTTTTCCCGGGCAGCTTCGTCGGAAACCGCCGGCTGGATCATCACCTTTTCGCCGTGATTCCAGCTCCCCCGCGTGGCCCC
>JAPOYZ010000585.1:0-7717 GCA_026706325.1 Candidatus Aminicenantota bacterium | reverse complement strand
TCCAACACCCGCAGCACCTCGTCGAAGTTGCGGCCCGTGCTCATGGGGTAGGTGATAGTCAGCCTGATCTGCTTGTCCGGTCCGATGACGAACACCGAACGGACCGTGGCGTTGTCCATGGGGGTTCGCCCTTCGCAGCTCTCCCCGGCGTCCGCCGCCAGCATGCCGTAGAGCTTGGCGATGGCCAGCTCGGTGTCGGCGATGATGGGGTAGTTGGGGGCATGTCCGGTGGCGTCCTGGATGTCTTGCGCCCAGGCCCGATGACTGTCCGCAGGGTCGACGCTCAATCCGATGATCTTGCAGTTGCGCCTGTCGAACTCGGGCTTGAGGCTGGCCATGTAGCCCAGTTCGGTGGTGCAGACCGGCGTGAAGTCCTTGGGATGGGAAAAGAGAATGGCCCAGCCGTCGCCGATCCACTCATGGAAGTTGATGGGCCCCTGGCTGGTATCGGCCGAAAAATCAGGTGCTGTGTCTCCGACGGTTAGGGACATGGGTTTCCTCCTAATGGACTGTGGGCAAACGATATGACCGCTTCCAAGAATGGCCGAATCAGCCGCCGAATTCAACTGTTCTCAAGTCCCCGGAAAACACCTCAATTTCTCTCTATTCACTCCGGCGGAACCGGAAGCTCGACGATGCGGCCGGTCCTTCCCGATTCATAGACCGCTTCCACGATCTGCTGGGCGCGGATGCCGTCTTCGATGGTGATGGACGGCTCTCGACCATCGGCGAGCGCGGCGGCAAACTCCTCCAGCACCAGGGCGTGGGTGCTCTGATCGAAGTCGTAGGAGGTTTCACCGTCCTCGGTGGCCACCACCAGCCGGCCCCGGGAGAACTTGTCGTGCAGGGGGGAGGAGAGGATCACGCCGTCGGTGCCCAGGATCTCGATGTACGAATTCCGGTGCTCGTCCGGGTCCCCCGTGCTCCAATGGGCCGTGGCCACGCCCTGGGCGCCGTTGGCGAACTTGAGGAGGGCGCTGGCCGTATCCTCGACGGCATAGCTTTCCACCAGTGTGTCCACGAAAGCGGCGACGGCCACGATCTCTCCCACCAGGAAGCGCATCAGGTCGACGCCGTGGGTGCCCAGGTCGGTGAAGGGACCGCCCCCGGCCCGGCCCGGATCGTGTTGCCAGATTTCCCGTCCCGAGGGGTACCGTCCCGAGAAGTTCCAGCGGACCGCGGTGACGCGGCCGATGCCGCCCCGCTGAATGATCTCCTTGCTCTTGCTGTGCCGGGCGCTGAAGCGTTGGTAGTAGCAGGTCATGAAGGTGACCCCGGCAGCCCGGCAGGCCTGCCGCATGGCCTCTCCCTCGGCCACGCTCAGGGCCAGCGGTTTCTCGCACAAGACGTGTTTTCCGTGGGCCGCCGCCGCCAGTGTGTTGGGACAGTGTCGATCGACGGGCGTCGAGACGTAGACGGCCTCCACCTCCGGGTCGCGGACCAGCGCCTCCACGTTGTCATAGGCGCTCCGGGCCCCGTGCTCGCGGGCGAACTCCTCGGCTCCGGCCTGGGTGGTCCGCATCACGGCCACCAACTCGCTGCAGTCGGTGGCGCGCATGGCCGGCGCCATCACCCGGTGAGAGATGTCTCCGGCGCCGATGATGCCCCATCGTACCGGCGGTGTTTTATGCATGGGTGCCATTCCCCTTTTTCATGAGTTGGATTCGGCCGGTATGGGCGCCGACCCGCCATTCTTCCGGGCCGGCCGCAGTAGACAGCGTCAGTCTCCAGGCGTCCTCGTCCCGCCAACCGCCGGCCACCTCCCTGATCGCCGGGTCCTGATCCATCCCGCCGAGGGCGAAGACGGAGGCGAAGACCGTACGATCTGCCCTGTGGTGCCGGATGACGGTGGAGAGCCGTTGACTGGCAGGGTTGGAAGGAGCGTCGCCCAACAGCAGACGCCCGAAGGGACCGGCCAGGTGCAGGTCGAGCGAACCGGCTGGATGACGCCAGCGCAATCGGACGCCGGCGTTTCCCCGTCCAGCCGGACGTGTCGGAGACCGCCCCCGCCGGACAGCGGGGCGGTGGGTTGCAAGTCCGACGCGCCGCGCACGAGTTCGCCAACGACGTGACAGACCCAGTAGAGGTCCCGTTCCGCAGGGCAGAGGACCTGAAACAGGTCGACGAAATAGGTGTCCCGCCAGAGCAGGGTGCGCCTCATCCGCACGCCGGCGTAGGCGCCTTCCTCCCAGGCGGCCGAAGCGTCGACCCGTGTGAAACCGTCTTCCTCCGAGAACCGGTCGAGCCGGCCACGGGTCGGAGGCTGCGACTCGCCGTCCACCAGCACCGTGGCGTGGCTGGCCGTCTGTTGGTACCAGGTGTGGTTGAGATCGATGCCGTACCCGGGCGTCCCCAGATCGGGTATGAGCGGCGATCCGGAGCCGCACATTTGGATCCGCAACTGGTCCCGGTGTCCGTGGACTCCGCCGTGGCGGCCCGCTTTCAGAAGCAGGTAGTTCCGACGCTGCCGGGACCCGCCTCCTCGAAGGAGGGCGAGCCCCGCTTCGGGGAACAGGCGGCTGTCCCGGTCGGGAGGATCGCCGTCGGGAATCACTGGAACTCCGTCCAGCAAGGCTTCGAAACAGGTGCGGGGACGGGAGCGGTAGTTCTGCCCCAGCATCCAGGCAAAGCCCGGCTCGCGGAACCACGCATACGCGGTTTCGTAAAAACCGTCGGCGTCGGGGATTCCATGGCCGACTTTCTCTTCCAGGCCGATGAAGTGCCAGCAGTCGTTGACGGACGGCAGCTTCAGGTCGGGAAGCGAGATCTGCATGGGGGCCAGGAACATGCGCCGCACCACGCCGCCGTCATCGAAGGATTCTCCCGTGGCCTTGAGGATGCGCAGGGTCCTGACGATGGCGTCCAGACTGTAGAAGTGATAGCTCAGGGAGACTTCCCACCAGAGTCCCTCTCCGGTGACCCCCTGCTCCAACTGGGCCGCCAGCCCCAGATCCCCCCGCAGAGCCTCCTCCAGGAGCCGGTCGTCCTCCAGGACTCGCGCCAGCGTCGCCAGAGCGGCGTTGTTCCAATTGCTGACGTTGTGGATCTCCCGGCACCGGACCCGCCGGATGTGGGTGGCCGCCGGCCGGAAGAGCTGCCGGGTCACCAACTCCCGGGTCTCGTCGGAGAGCGTCTCCGCAAGCAGGGCGTACGCCCAGCAGAGGCGGGCGATCCAGACCGATTCGTCCAGGTTCTGCCAGGTGGCGATCCCCGGCTCCTCTTCGTAGACCGTCGGCGCCGGTTTCAGGTGCAGGTAACGGCGGGCGTAGGTCTCCAGAATTCGGGCCGCCTCGGCGGCATCGGAACCGGACCGGCTCGTCCCCGTTTCCAGGTGGGACCGGAAGGCGAACTTGAGAGCCGCGTCGCTGAGCCTGTCGTTCACCGACCAGAGCCAGGCGCTGTCGTAGGGCTCGCCGCTGAAGACGGCGCCGTCCACGGGGCAGACGTGGCGCCGGGGGCTGCCGGGGTCGAACAGAAGCTGGGTGGCGTGCTCTGCGCAGAAGAAGTCGTGGTAGTAGCCTGCCTGTTGATCCGGCACCGGAGGCAGGGAACTCCGGTAGCCCTCCAGTTGAACGTCGAGGGCTTCCCGGGCAGCGGCCAGTTTGGGGTGAGACGCCCGAGTCCGAAGGTCCCGGCTCCATTTCGGCGCCAACAGGGTCACGCTCGATACGCCTCCAGGGTCTGTTCGGCGATCCGGTCCCAGTCGAAGCGCCGAACGCACTCCAGGGCAGCTTTTGAGGCGGCGTCGTGGTCCCAGGCACGAACTTCTTCCATGGCTCGCAGCAACGGCTCTCTCCGTCCCGGATCATAGAGCCGTCCGGCTCCGGGCGAAACGACCGTCGGGAGGCAGCCCAGCGCCGGAGCGATGACGGGGCGGGCCCGGGAAAGGGCCAGAATGACGCTCCCCGAGGTCATGGTGGCCCGGAAGGGGAGCACCGCCACGTCGCTGGCTTCCAGAAACAGGAGGAGGTCCCGGTTCGTGGCCTGCATGTCGCCGTCGACGATCTTGGAGACGATCCGGGGACGCCCCGCGACGCGGCGGCGGATCCGTTCCGGAAAGTCGCCGGGACCACCGCCGGCCAGCAGCAGCCAGGAGTCCTCTGTCGAGAGCCGCTCGAACGCGGAGACCAACTCCTCGATCCCCTTGTAGGGCAGGATGCCGCCGATGAACCCGTAGGCGAAGGCGTCTTGCGGGACCTCCAACTCTCTCCGGGCGTCTTCGCGTGTGAAGTCCGTCCGGTATACGTCGATGAAATGCCCGTGGGGAATGATGAAGACCCGGCGAGTCCGTCCGAAGCGCTCCCTCAGCCCGTGGGCGTTGACCGGGCAGTGGGCGATGACGGCGTCGGCCAGTCGGCAGATCTCGAGCCGGAACTCGTGGTCGATGGATCGGTGAAGCCGGTTGTGGGGATAGATGTTGTGGGCGGTCCAGACGATCTTGTAGCCCAGTTCGCGGGCCAGCTCCAGTGACGCCGCCATCTCCCGCATCCGTTCCTGCATGATCCGGTAGTCCGGGTGGAAATAGTCGTGGTGGGGCCAATGGAAGTGAAGTACCTGGATCCGGCCGCTGTTTCTGCGCAGGTACTCGTCGCTGTAGTCCCGCGTGTACTCCACCTGAGCGCCGTGGCGCTCCAGGGCCTCGGTGAGCAGGGCGCCGTAGGGATTGCTCCCTTCATGATCGGGAGGAAGCGGCCGGTCCTGATGGTAGTAGAAGGCGACACGCACGAAAGGGGAACGCTCCTGGTCCGGGGACGTCAGCCGAAGGTGGTGGGGTCGGAGACCCGGTCCAACCGGTCCCGCAACTCCGGGCTCAGGCCCGCGGCGAGAGTGTCGAACGCCTGGTCGATGTGGCCGGGCCGCCTGCCGCCGATCAGGACCGACGTGATCTGAGGTTGGAACAGCGCCCAGGCCAGGGCCAGATCCACCATGGACCGCCCCGTCTCCTGCGACACCGCCCTCATGCGTTCCACCAGCGAAAAGGCGCGCGGGTGGAAGTAGTCGTCCTGCCAGTCCCTGGCCAGATCAAAACGGGTTCCCGGCGGCAGCGGTCCCGAGGGCGAATACTTGCCGGCCAAAAAACCGCCTCCCAGGGGACTGTAGGAGAGAATGCCCAATCCCTGGTCCTGGCAGAGGGGTGCCATCTCCGCCTCCATGGACCGGTCCGAAAGGTTGTACTGGGGCTGGATGGAGTCGAATCGGGCCCAGCCGTTCTTGTCCTGGGTCCAGAGCGCCTTGCACAACTGCCACGCGGCCGAGTTGCTGAGTCCCAGGTAGCGCACCTTGCCCTGCTCCACGGCTCTGGAGAAGGCCTCCAGGATCTCGTCCACCGGATCTCCCTCCAAGGGCCAGTGGTGGAGCTGGAAGAGATCGATGACGTCGGTCTGCAGCGTCCGGAGGCTCTGCTCGATCTTCTGCGTCACCTTGGACCCGTCCAGCGGTCCGGTGAATCCGCACTTGGTCGCCAGGATGATCTGTTGCCGGGTGCCTCGCGCCTGCAGCCACTCGCCGATCATCCGCTCCGACTCCCTCTTGCTGTAGGACTCGGCGGTGTCGATGAGGGTGATCCCCCGTTCCAAGGCCCGGTCCAGCAGCATCCAGGCGGTGGGCTGGTCGATTTCGCGGCCGAAGGTGGCGCCGCCAAAGCCGATGGCGCTCACCTGGAGATCGGTTTTTCCAAGACGTCGGTATTCCATGGGTCCCTAGTTCAATGCTGAGAATTCACCCGTCTTTACGAAGTCAACCAGGTCTTCTCGTGCCGGGTCTTCCAGGTCAGTCCGGCCAGGCGATGCTGGTTCCGGTTGGGAAAGATCAGGCTCAGGATCCAGGCCGTGCCGAAGCTGGCGACGAAGGAGGTGGGCATGATCCAGGTGAAGCCCATCCCCTTCTCGATCAGCCGCGGACCGAAGCTGTCTCCCAACACCGCCACCAGGGTCTGCTGGGCCGACGGGTCGAGAGACTGGAGCAGGGGTTGGGAATACGCGACAACCAGGGAGGTCATGAAGCCGATGATGGCCGCGGGCCAGACGGTTCGGAGGCCGGCGCGGGGGAGAAACATCCCGGCCAGGAACAGCCCGCCCATGGGACCGACCAGGGCGTTGAAGGTCTTGGGCAGGATGGTGAGGATGTCGTCCGAGCCGGTAAGGTTGTCCAGGAACAGGGCCCCCGAGGTCACCGCCAATCCGACCACCAGGGTGATGATGCGGGCCTGGCGGACCTCGTCGATGGGTTTCTTCTTCTTTCGAAGGCGTCCGAAGTCCACGGTGGCCACCGTGGCGAAGGAGTTCACCCCCGAATCGATGGTGGACATGGCCGCCGCCAGCAATGCGGCGAAGATGGCGCCGGCCAGGCCGGCCGGGACTCGGGAGGCCACGAAGAAGGGGAAGATGCTGTCGCGGTCCTTGCCGCTGGCCAGGTCGATGTGACCGGGAAGGGGCTCGGGTCCCTGGGTGAAGTAGTAGACCAGGCTGGCGCCCACGATGGTGAGGACCAGGATGATGATCACGCCGGTGACCGCTCCGGTGACGAAACTCCGTTTGCTGGCCTCGACGTTCACCGTGCTGAAGTAGCGCTGCATGGTCATCTGGTTGGCGCAGTGGGCGACGACGATCCAGAGCGCGTCGGTCAAGGTGAAGGTGACCACCGTCGCGGGCAGGGTGGGATCGGGGGAGAAGAAGGTGAAGCTCTCGTTGTCCCGGGCGTTGACCACCTCCATCCAGTCGAAGAGGTTGGTGCCGGTGGCCCAGGCCACGTAGCCGATGGTGAAGAAGCCGCCGCCCAGGAGCAGCGCCACCTGGATCACGTCGGTCCAGACCACGGCCCGGATCCCGCCCATCATGGTGTAGACCGTGGCCACGACGCCCACGGTGAGGATGATGACGATCAGGGGTATTCCGGTGGCCACGGCCAGGGCCCGGGACGAGACCAGGACGATCACCATCATCAGCACCGATACGAACATCAGGAACATGGAAGCGCCCAGGAGCCTCGCCGACAGGCCGTAACGGTGCTCCAGGTATTCGTAGGCGGTGGTGAAGCGGAAGCGGACGAAGAAGGGGATGGTCAGCAGCAGGATGAACAGCACGTGGATGGGAAACCCGAGGAAGGTGCTCATCAGGTTTCCGAAGCCGAAACGCCAGACGACGCCGGGATAGGCCAGGAAGCTGATGCTGGAGAGCAGGGAAGCGATGATGCTGATGCCCACGGCGAACCAGGGAAGCCGCCGTCCGCCCAGGAAGTATTCCTCGCCGGTCTTCTGGCCCCGGGAGAGGCGCCAACCCAGAAACATCATGGCTCCCAGATAGGCCACCAGGACCACGTGATCGGCGAAGTGCAATTGCATGTCGAAGGTCTCCGTCTACGTCTGGAAGAAAAGCAGTGCAGATCGTATTCGTTCCGAATTAGAGGCGCAACAGGAGGGGCGGTTTTCCTGTCGCCCATTGGAGGGGACTGTTAGTCGCCCATTCTTTCTTTTCGCCCAATTGGACGACGTTGTGAGGAGTGGGGACTGCCGTCCCACCTGACCCTCCTGGTCGGCGGTAGGAAAACCGCTCCCGGCGACAGGAAAGTCGCCGGGCCTGGGTCGCTCCGCTCCCTCGGCGGCAAGAAAGCCGCCGCTCCCGGCGGTAGGAAAACCGCCGTTCCCAATCGGCGGCAAGAAAGCCGCCGCTCGTGTGCCCGACATGGGCTGTCTCTAAGGGATGAAAGATCCCGAAGGAGG
>JAPOYZ010000371.1 GCA_026706325.1 Candidatus Aminicenantota bacterium | reverse complement strand
CACCGCCGATCGGTTCCGGATCTTCTCCGTCACCGTCCAGTTCCACTTCCGCTGTGAGCGTGCACTCGGCGACGACGCCGGTATCCCACAGAAGTACCGAGACAAAGTAGGCTCCGGCTTGAAGCGTCGGATCGGAATCGGGAGTAATGACGATCTCCTCATTTCCCGTGTCTCCCATCGAAGTGTAGTCATAGACAAGCCTGTTATCCTGAACATCGTTGTCCTCGCCATGGCGGACATACAAATCCACGTCGACATCGGGATCGGCGGATTCCAGCGTGAAGGTGACTCGTGAGGCGTTGTCGGGAACCGCCAGCCGGAACGAGTAGCCCCCGGTGAACAGTGTCGGTCTGTCAGCCGGACCGCGCCGGAATGCGCCGGCCCGCCCGGGCCTGCGCCTCCTTGCCGCTTTCGGATGCAGAGAGGCGGATGGCTTGACGGACTGCCCTGACTTGTCCAGCCAAGGCGGCTTCGACTCTGTTACCACCGCAACCTCGATGGGGCCAGCGAGCAACGACTCCAGCGATTCCCGGCTCTCTGAAGTTGCCGACGTGGTCTTACCGCCTCTTCCGAAGGCATCGTCCCAGATGTGGCTGATCGCAACGATTTGAAACGGCACGGCGTCGTTTGCATCCGCCTCATCCGGCAGATACTCGATGGTCAGACTTTCGCCGAAGACGATGCCGCTCCAGAAGTCTCCGTCCCCGTACAAACCCGATCCGCTGTAGGGCCCGACGATCTGGCCGCTTGCCGAGTGGAGCCACAGACGACCTGTCCCGATGGCGAAGTCTTGAAAGTGAATGCGCATGGCGCGTGCACTGGGAGAGGTCACCTGAAAGCGCCAGACGCGTCCGGCCGCGGTCGATTGCCACGCTCCCTCGGCGGTCGTCTTGGCGGTCTCCCCGGAGTAGCTCAACGTGACCGCGCCCGGTGGCAACTGACGGTGAACGCCGATGACGGGCGGGCGGCCCTCCCGTGCCTGCAAGCGCTGCAAGTCTTTGGACCCCAGTGGCGGAAGAGTGGCCGCCGCAGGCGACGGAAGACTCAGCCGCAGGCTGGGAGGCCGGACCGCTGCCCCCTTCGGGCGCTGTTGTTTTTCCAGCACCAGCGGCCCGATCCGCTGGCCCCATCCCGACTGCGTCAGCAGTGCAAGTGTCAGGACCAGGAAAATTCCCCGGCGGCATAATTCCGGTGAAACCATGGAACTCACCCGGTTTGTGGATTCGTCAAGCGTCCCTTTGAGCATATTTCTTTTTCCTTGGCGCCTGTCCGAGTCTCCCGCCAAGCGGTGAAGAATGTAGAGCCGTCTGAGCAGGTTCCGTCTCCAGACCAGGAGAGAATCGGGGAGCACACTCAATAAATAGAATACAAACTGTATGTGATATTGTAGAGATACTCGTTCAGATGACTGGACATATCCGGACGATATGGCTACCCGAGACAATACAGCCCGGAGGACTGAGTTGCGGCTCGGCCACAAACTCCCGGCATGCTCCTCCGAAGCGGTTCGTCCGGCGGGCGCCGGAATGGTCTCGGTGCTCATGGGACTTTTTCCACGGACTGCCAGACTGGCATTGGCCGGCATCGCTACGGCCTGTGGCTCGGTTCACGCTTCCGAACCGGCGCCCCGGTTCGACTCCCAGGTCCGCCCCCTCCTGAACCGGTATTGCCTTCAATGCCACGGCGAGAGCCTCCAGATGGGAGACCTGGATCTGCGGACCGTCTCCTCCATGGAAAAGGGAGGCAGCCAGGGTCCGGCTCTGGTGAAAGGGAATGCCAACGAGAGTCTTCTCTACCAGCGGGTCGCGGACCACAGCATGCCTCAGGGGGAGGAGAAGCTGGAACCGGAGGAGGTCCGGCTGCTGGCCGATTGGATCAATGCCGGTGCTCCGTGGGATCCGCTTCCGGCGCAACCCGATTTGGAACCGGCCGCGGCGCATCTCCCGTCCCATTGGTCATTCCGTCCCATCCGGAAACCTCCTGTCCCGTCCGTCAGGAACCGGCAATGGGTCCGGACGCCCGTCGACGCCTTCATCCTGAGCCGGTTGGAGGAGAAGGGCATCCAACCCGCGGCCTTGGCGGACTCCAGGACCCTGGTTCGGCGGCTGACCCTGGTCCTGACCGGCTTGCCGCCGTCTTTGGAGGAGCCGGACCGGCTGACCCTGGGTCCGGGCGATCCCGCCTACACCCGCCTGGTGGACGAACTCCTGGGCGCGCCCCAATACGGTGAACGCTGGGCCCGGCACTGGCTCGACGTGGTGCGGTATGCCGAATCCAACGGCTACGAGCGAGACGGCACCAAGCCGCACGCGTGGCGATATCGCGACTACGTCATCGACGCTTTCAACCGGGACAAGCCCTACAGCCGCTTCCTCACCGAGCAGTTGGCCGGAGACGAAATCGACGGCACCGACGCCGAGACTCAGATCGCCACGACTTTTTTGCGTCTCGGGACCTGGGACGACGAACCGGCGGAGGAACGCCTGGACCGCTACGAACAACTGGACGACGTTCTGGGGACCGCCAGCAGCACCTTTCTCGGCCTGACCCTGCGGTGCGCCCGCTGCCATGACCACAAGTTCGAACCCTTCAGCCAGGAGGACTACTATCGCTCGCTCGCCTTTTTCGAACCGCTCAAGCGTCCCAAGAATCTCCTGAAACCTCGCGCCGATCTGGACCGGATGGTGGGCACGCCGGAAGAACTGGAACGGTACCGGGTGGCCTCCATGAATCTGAAGATTCAGATGGAAGACCTGCAGGCGGAGAAGGAGAAACTGGGCCGGAAGATATTTGATCGGCTGCTCTCCGGCGGGGACTCCGACCGGGATCTGAGCTGGGCGCACCACGCCGAAACCGTCCTGGCATTCCGGACCCGGGAAGAGGACCGGACCGACGAGCAGAAGTCCCTGGTCCGCAAGTTCGAGGAGCGCATGGATCGGGAGATTCTGGCTGAAGCCACCACCGAAGAGGCCGGAACCTTGGGCCTATGGGAGCGGGAGATGGCCCAGGCGAAGGCGGAGGCTCCCGCCGAACCTCCTCGGGCCTACGTCTGGTATGAAGACACTCGTTACCCTGCCGCCACCCGGATTCTGGTGCGCGGCGACCCGGGGACGCCCGGGGAGGAGGTTCACCCCTTGGTTCCCACCATCCTGGGCCGTCCGGACCTGTTGTCCCGGCTCGGCCCCATCGAGCCGACCCTCGACACCAGCGGACGGCGGCGCTGGCTGGCCCGGTGGATGGCTCACCCCGAAAATCCCCTGGTGGCCCGGGTGATGGTGAACCGGATCTGGCAGTGGGTCTTCGGCGACGGCCTGGTGGCCACCGAGAACGATTTCGGCGTCGCGGGGGACGCCCCCAGCCACCCCCGGCTTCTGGACTGGCTGGCCTCCGAATTCATCGACTCCGGCTGGAGCGTGAAGCACCTGGTCCGGCTGCTGGTCGGCTCCTCCACATTCGCCCAATCGTCGGACTGGAACCCGCAGGCCGCCGGCGCGGATCACCAGAATCGCCTCCTCTGGCGATGGCAGCCCCGGCGCCTGGAAGCCGAGGCCGTCCGGGACTCGATGCTGGCCGTCAGTGGCAGTCTCAACCACATCATGCACGGTCCCAGCATGTTTCCCCGAATCCCCGACTCGGTCCTGGCCGGACAGTCGATGCCGGGACTCAACTGGGGAGACCCGGACCCGGAGCAGAACCGCCGGCGGAGCATCTACATCTTCGTCAAGCGCTCCCTGGCCGTTCCCGAACTGGAATTGCTGGATTCACCCGACACCACGTCCAGTTGCGAGCAGCGCCGGGTTTCCACCACCGGGCCCCAGGCCCTGACTTTTCTGAATGGAGACTTCGCCCACGAGCAGGCGCGGCGTCTGGCGCAAAGAGTGATGCGCACGGCTGGCGACCAACGGGACAACCAGGTCCGGGGCGCTTTCCGGATGGGACTGGCCAGGGGGCCCAGCCCCGAGGAATTGAATGCGGCGCTGGACTTTCTTCGGGTCCAGGAAGCGCAGATCCGCCAGGACCTGACCGGGACTGAAACGACACCGGCGATCAGGGAGCGGGCCCTTCAGTCCTTCTGCCTCACTCTGCTGAACACCAACGAGTTCTTCTACTTGAACTGAGATTCGCCGAGCAGAGTGCAGCGACGCCGCGCGGCGGAGGCTAAATTGCAAGTAAACCGCCGAAGGACTACCCTGGGGCATCGCCCTTTTCGCGAAGGCCATGGAAATGCGTTCTGAACCCCAGAACTTCCAAACGAAAAACGGACGCCGGCTCACCCCCTGCGGACAGACCCGGCGCGAGTTTCTCTGGGAGGCGGGAGGCGGATTCGCCGGCACCGCTCTGACGTTTCTCCTGGCCCAGGACGGCTTTTTCGGGCATACGGTCCACGCCGCTTCCGGTAAGCCGCCGTCTCTGGATACCGGCGCCCCCCACTTTCCGGCCAAGGCCCGGGCGTGCATCTTCCTGTTCATGTACGGCGGTCCCAGCCAGATGGACCTGTGGGACCCCAAGCCGGAACTGAACAAACAGGACGGCCAGCCCATGCCCGGCTTGGATGCGGACCCGCTCTTGAAGCTCCGCAAGAAACGCATCGGCGGGCTCATGGGAACGCCCTTCAGCTTCCGGAAATGGGGCGAGTCGGGGATCGAGGTTTCGGAACTCTTCCCTCATCAGGCCGAATGCGTCGACGAAATGGCCGTGTTCCGCGGCACCTACGCCGACAGCTTCGCCCACGGTTCGGGACTGCTGCAGATGAACACCGGATTCCTGCGCCAGGGGCATCCCAGCCTGGGTTCCTGGGTCACCTACGGCCTGGGCAGCGAGAACCGGAATCTGCCGGGCTATGTGGTGATGGTGGATCATCGAGGGGGCCCCATTTCGGGTCCGCCCAACTGGAGCTCGGGCTTCATGCCCGCCACCTACCAGGGCACGCAGCTCCGCTCCGAGGGAGACCCGATCCTCTTTCTGAAGCCACAGGAAGGAGTCACGCCGGCCCAGCAGGGCCACCAGTTGCGGCTGCTCTCGCGCTTGAACCGGATGCGCGGCGCGGCCGGGCCGGAAAACAGCGAGTTGATGGCGCGAATCGCCAGCTACGAGCTGGCGTTCCGGATGCAGCAGTCGGCTCCCGAAGCCGTGGATCTGGCCCGCGAATCCCAGGCCACGCGGCGCATGTACGGACTGGAGAACCCGGAGACGGAGAAATTCGGCCGCAAGTGCCTCATTGCCCGGCGGTTGGTGGAACGTGGCGTCCGCTTTATCCAGGTCTATTCCGGCGGCGGCCACGGCGACGACACCTGGGACGCCCACAGCAACGTGGTCAAGAACCACACAGTGCACTGCCGGCAGACCGACCTTCCCATCGCCGGCCTGCTCAGGGACCTGAAAAGCCGCGGACTGCTGGAGAGCACTCTCGTGGTCTGGGCCGGCGAGTTCGGCCGAACTCCCACCAGCCAACGGGGCAAAGGCCGCGACCACAGCCCGCGGGGGTTCACCACCTGGATGGCGGGGGGCGGCGTTCGCGGTGGACAAGTCATCGGCGCTACCGACGACTTCGGCTACGAGGCGGTGGAGGACAAGGTCCACGTCCACGACCTGCATGCCACCATCCTGCATCTCATGGGTCTGGACCACGAGCTCCTCACCTACTTCCACGGCGGCCGGGAGATGAGCCTCACCGACGTCCACGGCCAGGTCATCCGCAAGGCACTGGCCTGAACGGCCTGACCGTCACTCCAACTCGAAGCTGAAGAGTGTGGTCCCGGCGGTGATGGCCAGGTGCTGCTTGCCCTGGTTGAGGTAGGTGATGGGATTGGTGGCGATCATGCCGCCCAGTTGGGCGAACCAGAGTTCCTCCCCGGTGCGGGCGTCCAGGGCGAAGAACTGACCGTCGGTGGTCCCTCCGAAGGCGAGGTCGCCGGCGGTGGTGAGAACACCAGCCCAGGGTACGGTCAGCATTGGATACTCCCATTTGAGTTCGCCCGTCTCCGGGACCAGGGCCCGGATCGCTCCCCTTCCCGGCGGTTCTTCGGACGCTCCTTGAACCAATCCGCCCCAGTAGGGAAGCCCCGGCGTGTAATCGGCCTCACCCTTGAAGAAGAGGTTGGGCAGCTCCCAGACCGGCACGTAGAAGAGATCGGTACGGGGACTGTAGGAAGGAGAGTACCAGTTGGTGCCCCCCTGGACTCCGGGGTAAACCAGCGTCCCCTCCTCGGTGGGCTCCATGTCGGGGACCCGGACCGGGCGGCCGTTCCCGTCGATCCTCTCCGCCCAGGTGACCTTGACGTAATTCCTGGCCAGGAGAAACTCTCCGGACGTCCGGTCCAGGACGTAGTAGAACCCGTTCCGGTTGGCGAAGTACATGAGCTTCCGCTGGACTCCGCCGAACTCGCCGTCCACCAGCACCGGGATCTGCACCGAGTCCCAATCGTGCACGTCGTGGGGAGTGAACTGGAAATACCAGCGCATCTTTCCGGTGTCGGCCTCCACGGCCACGACCGAAGAGGCGTACAGGTTGTCCCCCAGCCGAACGTCGCCGTTCCAGTCGGGGGCGGGGTTCCCCGTGCCCCAGTAGATGAGATCCAGTTCCGGATCGTAGGAACCGGTGATCCAGGTCGGCGCTCCACCCTGTTTCCACGAGTCCCCGGACCAGGTCTCGTTCCCCGGTTCGCCGGGACCGGGAATGGTGTAGAAACGCCAAGCCCGCTCGCCGGTGGCGGCGTCGTAGGCGTCCAGAAATCCCCGGATCCCGTATTCCCCGCCCGAGATGCCCACGATGATTTTGTCCTTCACGGCCAGCGGCGCCACCGTGATGCTGTAGCCCTCGCTGTACTCGGCCACCTTCGCCTTCCAGACGACGGCGCCCGTCTTGGCGTCCAGGGCCACGAGTTGGGCGTCCAGCGTGCCCAGGTAGACCCGGCCGTTCAAAATGGCCATTCCCCGGTTCACCTGGCCGCAGCAGACGCTGACGCGTTCCGGCAGTTTGTGCCGGTACTCCCAATAGGGCCGGCCCGTCCGGACGTCCAACGCCAGCGCGTCGCTGGGCGGCTGCGTCACGTACATGACATCGTTGACCACCAGCGGCGTGGTCTCCACCTTCTCCAGGCTCTTGAACTGGAATGCCCAGTCCAGGCGGAGGCGGTGGACGTTGGCGGTGTTGACCTGGTCCAGGCCGCTGTATCGCCAACTCCGGTAACCGCCGGAATAGGTGAGCCAGTGTCCCGGCAACCGGTCCGCCTTCAGCAGTTCGTCGGACGTCACCTCTCCCGAGAGGACCGCCGCTTCCTGTCTGGAAACCGTTCCGCCAGGCTGGCAGGCCGCCGCCAGCGCCAGCACCATCCAGATCGCCGAATGCCGTTTCATGGACGCTACTTTCTTCGCAAGGAGGCCAGGTAGGCCACCAGGTCGTCGACCTCCACTTCGGTGAGATCGTCCTGATAGGTGGGCATGGCCGAGACCTGACCCCGGCGAATCTCTTTCAGGAGCTTCTTGGAATAGGAGAGGAGGCGCTCTTCCTCGTCCATGACCTGGATCGAATAGGTGTCTTCATTCAGGACCACCCCCTGAACGGAGTTTCCGTCGGCCAGGGTGAGAGTGACCGGCCAGTAGCGGCGGGTGCCGTCCACGAAGGTTTCGGAACTGTTTCCGATCTCCGCGCTGGGTTCCAGGATGGACTCTTTCAGGAAACTGCCGGACCGCTTCCAGCCCACGTCGCTCAAGTCGGGACCGAGACGCCCTCCCTGTCCGTCGACCAT
Source organism: Candidatus Aminicenantota bacterium (assembly GCA_026706325.1). Lineage (GTDB taxonomy): Bacteria > Acidobacteriota > UBA6911 > RPQK01 > JAJDTT01 > JAJDTT01. Next base: position 2,543 of record JAPOYZ010000371.1, on the reverse strand, counting down.
GTGGCAGCGGGAGCAGTCCCCTTGCTCCTGGAAAACGACCTTGCCCTTGGCGGGGTCGCCGGGAAGCGCTTCGGGCGCGGAACGGCGATCCAGTGATCGAATATAGGCGACCAGTTGCCAGACCTCCCGGTCGGTGAATCGGTGGGCCGCCATGCTGGTCCCGGTGATTCCCTGGCTGACGATGCGGAACAGGGCCGAATTGCTGTTCCCATGACGATACTCGGAACGGGTCAGGTCCGGCCCCGATTCGCCGGTGGCGTCCAGGGCGTGGCAGATGGCGCAATGGTTCCGAAAGTTCCGGGCGCCGTTATGCAAGTCGGCGACCGAAGTGTAAGGATTCTCGGCGGCCGGCTGTTGCGCCGGCGACTCGTGTGTCAGCGTCAGGAACAACAAGCCGGCAGCGAGGAAGATGATATTTCTCAAAACGGTTCCAACGTTGCGTTTTTCCTATCCGAACCCCTGCCGGAAGTCAAGGCGCGGGACGGAAAAGGAAGACGGCAACGCCAAAGGACGCCCCTCATATTCTTCCGCAAGAGGATCACTATTGTCCGTATATGATGAATATTGGGCCGGAATTTACTATCTATAGAAAATCTCTTACCTAGGGGAATCTGCGGACAAGTGTCTCCCGGGCCTCGATCCTGGCCTTCTCCAGCACGTCCTGCAGGCGAACCGGCACTCCGCCGCGCCGTTTGCTCTCGTCGGCGGCTTCCATGAAGACGTAGATTTCCAGCGTCGTGGCAGGATCGACAGGCGGAACTCCGGTCTCGAAAAACTCCACGATCCGGGCGACCAGGGGAGGATAGCCGGTGAAGCCCCCCAGCGGCGCGATGGCGTCGCTCCCGAAGACGGTCCCGCCGAATCCCCGCTTCCCGGTCCGGCGTCCCCGAAAGGTGCCGAGCCGTCCGTCGGACCATCGTCCCACCACCACGTCGTCTCCCGCCGTCGTCATGCGGCTCAACTCCACACAGTCGGGCCCCAAGACGGTGTAGAGGGTTTCCACCGCATGAATGCCGTACCAGAAGAGATCGGGGTGGGTCGGCTCCAGGTTGCCGGGACCGTAGGCGTCGCAGGCCAGGATCTTCCCCACCGTCCCCTTGACCACTTCCTGGACCCCGGCGGCATAACGCAGGGCGGAAGAGGAGAAGACCGGCGTCCCGTAGCGTTTCGAAAGCTCGTAGATGGCAATCACGTCGGCCAGGCTTCCGGCCACCGGCTTGTCGATGAAGACCGGCTTGCCCGCCTTCAGGACCGGCGCGGCCTGCTCCAGGTGGGGACGCCCGTCGTTGGTCTCCAGCAGGACCACGTCCACCTTCTCCAGCAGCGCCTCGATGCTGGGCACGATTTCGACGCCCATCTCCCGGACCCGCTGCGTGTACTCCGGGACCCGCCGCACGCTCGACTCGATGTCGCGGCTGCCCTGGGGATACGCGGCCACCACCCGGCAGCCCGGCACGTGGTCTTCGTCCTCGGGATCGTTGAGTATCCGGGTGAAGTGGACGGAATGGGACGTGTCGAGACCGATGATTCCGGCCCGGAGCGTCGCGGCCCGCACTCCGGCATCTGTCGACGCCGAAACGAAGAGGAGCAGAAACAGGAGCGGCGAACCGATTCGAGCCGGGTTGACTCCACGTATGAGACGCATCAAAAGTGGAGCGGGAGACGGGAATCGAACCCGCGACGTCCAGCTTGGGAAGCTGGCATTCTACCGCTGAATTACTCCCGCTCGCCCATCATTCTAGCACCCGGCAGAAAGAATGAAACGCCGTCCGCAGAAACTCGGCCGCCTTACTGATCACCGGACAGGCTCCTAACGTCCATTACCAAGCACCGAGCCTCCGCCAAGAGCAATTCGGCGGCAGTATCAAGATCCAACTCCATGCGAGTCGGTCCGCTCAAAAGTGGATTCCCATCTTGTCTTTTGGCGTCTTGAACAAAGCTGGGACCCGGCTATGGTGCTCAATCCACTCTCGTGTTCCGGGTGAAATCCACCCGGTCACCTTGAGAAGAAGGCTTTGACGCGTCGCCGCTGCTCTGCCACACTTCCTTTCGTACACCCCGGACCCGCCTCTGCCGTCGGTATGCGCCCGGGGTTCAGTCTTTTCAGGAGTCTGAATTAATTCGCCGCCGCTGTCTGTAACCGCGTCGCGAGACGGCCTTACGGGCTGCCCTGATCTTTTCCTCTACCTCGCGGAAGTCCGGCTCAAGGTTTTTCAAAAGGTCTACAAGCCCACCAAGATCATGGAAGTTTGTTCGCTTCCCGCTATGACTGGACCTTCGTTCAATCCGCTGGACCAGTCCGGTTGTTTCGAGGTCTGCGATATGGCGCTGCACTGGGCGAGGACGCGTTCACTGGGGGTTCAATTCATTTACACAAGATTCTAAGGAGAAAGAGCTAATTGGAATTCGCCCCTTGGGCAACCGCCATGTCTTGGGCGTCGATGATGGTGTTCATGGCCTTCCGCAATCCGGTGAGCGCCAATTGATAGTCGATCTGGGAGCGCAGTTCTACGAGCCGGGCCTCGGCCACGTCCCGCTGGTAC
>JAPOYZ010000575.1 GCA_026706325.1 Candidatus Aminicenantota bacterium | reverse complement strand
GGACGGCCGGTCGATCCTTCCCCGGACGCGCTGCGACTCGACGAACCAGGAGACCCACACCCGGTCGGAAGCGATCCCCCTGGTGAAGCGGCTCTGCAGGTTCCCGTAGTAGTTGGGGAGGTACGACCGAATCACGGATCCCAGCTTCTTCAGGTTCAGATGGGCATTCGCCGCAAGAAGCGGATCGAACGTCCACTTGATCAGTTCCAGTCCCGAATTCAGAGCGTAGTCCCTCTGTAACAACTTCAAGTGGTACCCGATCCCGTGGGAGCGGTAAGCGGGGAGGACGCCCATGAGTTGGCTGTGGAGGTAAGGAACTCGCGTCCCGTTTTCCGACCCCAGCCAGGAGAGGGCGAACCCGACCAGATCTCCGCCGGCGAAGGCGCCGGCCACCAGCCCGCCGCTCTCGGCCACGGCGAACAGGGCCCGGGCGGGGTAGGGGGAATCGGATCCGGGTGCGCCATACCCCCAGATCTGTTCCTCCAGGTCAACGACCTCATCCATTTCTCCGATGGTTGTGAGAGCTCTGAGACGAATGATCTGAATGCCGGTCTGGACCGTCCGTTCAGGTAGGAGATCAGCCATGTTCGGCTCCCATCCGGGTCCGCTGCCGGATTATAGCAGTTCCGCCTCCAAGACCCTCTTGGTGGTCGACAGTCTGCGGTGAAAGTCCCGCGTAGCACCGAGACCGGGGCTGCGCCCGCCGGACAAGGCGCGATGAGGGAGCATATTCGACCATATGTGACCGAATCGCAACACAGTCCGCCGGGATGCAGACCCGGTCGAATGCCGCGACGACTTTTGCCGCGGGCTGTCGAATACTTGACGAAAAGAGGGTTGCACCCCGAGAATGACCGGCATGCGGCTGGCGCAGCGAATGTCCAATTTGGGGACCGAGACGGCCTTCGAGGTTCTGGCACGAGCCAAGGGTCTTGAAGCTCAAGGACGGGACATCGTCCACCTGGAGATCGGAGAGCCCGACTTCAATACCCATGAAGACATCGTCGAGGCGGCAGTCGGGGCGTTGAGAGACGGCCACCACCACTACACTCCGTCTGCGGGTATCCTTCCCTTGCGTCAAGCCATCGCCCGGGAGATCTCTGAGACCAGGCAGATCGCAGTCGATCCGGACGAGGTCGTGGTGACGCCCGGCGCCAAGCCGATCATCTTCTTTTCCATTCTGGCTCTGGCTCAGAAGGGGGACGAGGTGATCTATCCCGATCCGGGGTTCCCCATCTACGAGTCGATGATCCGCTATGTGGGGGCGCGCCCGGTGCCCGTTCCCTTGCGGGAGGAATTGGATTTTCGGATGGATATCCAGGAGCTGGTCGACTTGTCCAGCCCGCGCACCCGTCTCATCATTCTCAACTCTCCCAACAACCCCACCGGTTCGGTGTTGAACCGGGGAGACATCGCCGCCATCGTCGACGCTTTCGCGGATTCCGATGTTTGCTTTCTCTCCGACGAAGTCTACAACCGCATCATTTACGACGAACCCCACGTGAGCATTGCGTCTTTTCCCGGCATGAAGGAGCGGACCATATTGCTCGACGGGTTTTCCAAGACCTACGCCATGACCGGCTGGCGAATGGGTTACGGTGTCATGCCCAAGGAGCTGGCGGGGCATGTGACCAAACTCATGGTCAATTCCAATTCCTGTACGGCCGCCTTCACTCAGATGGCCGGCATCCAGGCCCTCCAACAGGACCCCAAACCGGTTCACGAGATGGTGAAGATCTTCCAGACCCGGAGAGACCGGATCGTCGATCTTCTGAACAGTGTCGAGGGCGTCTCGTGCCGGCAGCCAAAGGGCGCCTTCTACGTCTTTCCAAACACGCGGGCGCTGTCGGAAGATTCTCCGAAGCTGGCCGATTTCCTGTTGCAGGAAGGGGGCATCGCGCTCCTTTCCGGCACCTCCTTTGGAACCATGGGACAGGGCTACCTGCGGCTTTCCTATGCCACCTCCCTGGAAATGCTGGAAAAGGGCGTCCGGAGAATGAAGGCAGCTCTGGCGAAGTGGCCGGCTGTGGTTTGACACCGGAACCCGGTGCGGAGCGAAGCGAGAAACGGGAGTCGAGAGCCTGATGAAGAGTTATCGCGTCTACGCCACCTGTGACATTGGAGAAGAGGGACTCAAGCGCCTGACGGATCGGGGTTACGAGGTAGAAGTTTATCCCGAAGTGGAACCTCCACCGAAGGCGCTGATCGTTGAGAAGGTCGCGTCGGGAATCGACGCGCTCATCACCACCTTGCGGGATCCCATCGATGAAGAGGTGTTCCAGGCGGGCCGGGGTACCTTGAAAGTCGTATCCCAGATTGCCGTGGGAGTCGACAATATTGACGAGGAGGCCGCCCGCAAGTACCGGGTCCCCTATACCCATACGGCCGTGGTGCTGACCGATGCTACGGCCGAATTCGCTTTTTTCATCATGGGTTGCGTTTCGCGGAAGCTGTACCCGAGCGAGCGGTTGGTGCGGGAGGGCCGGTGGGAGACATGGCATCCCTATCTCCCTTTCCTGGGGGACGAGGTTACGGGCAAGACCGTCGCCGTCATCGGAACCGGACGCATCGGGCGGGCCTTTCTGCTCAAGTGCACGGGACTGGACACCGACATCATCTGCTGCGACCTGTTGCCGGAGGATCGGTCCTTCGTGGAGTCGGTGCAGGCGCTCTTCGACTTCAAGTACGAACAGGGCTTGTCGAATCGGCGCGCCACCATTCGCTGGACATCGTTCGAGGAGGCGTTTCGCCAGGCGGACTACATCAGCCTGCACGTCCCTCTCACCCCCGACACGCACCATCTCATCAACGACAGGGCCCTGGAGATCATGAAACCGACGGCCTTTCTCATCAACACTTCGAGAGGTCCGGTGGTGGACCCGGACGCGTTGGTCAGAGCTCTCCGCGCGGGCCAGATCGCCGGCGCCGCTCTGGATGTCTTCGAACAGGAACCGCTTCCCATCGACTCCCCCTTGCAAGACCCGGAATTGGCGGACCGGTTGCGGATTTTCCACCATTTCGCCAGCGCCGGAAGGCGGACGCGGCTCTCGGGAGACCCGGAACTGGGAATGGCGGGTCGAACCGCCCAGGGCGTCATCGACGTGCTGGAAGGGAATTACGGGGGAGATCCGTCGAAGATGCCCTACGTGTTCAACAAGTCGGCGTTTGCTTGACAGTCCGTGGTGAAAGTCCCGCGAGCACCGAGACCGTTCCTGCGCCCGCCGGACAAGGCGCTATGGGCGCGCATACCGGGAGTAGGTGCCCGAATCGCAACGCCGTCCGCGCCTGTGCAGGGACGGTCGAATGCCGTGACGACTTTTGCCACGGGCTGTTGATTCTCCCGCCTCTCCCTCGATCCGAAACGGGCCCGATCCAGGACCCGCCCAGTCACTTCAGCTTGATCTCCCGCCGGGAGAACAGGATGCAGCCTGCCAGGAGGACGGTCATCGAGTAAAGGACATTCTCGACGATGACGCGGGCGTAGAGGGAGTAGTCCGGTTGAATCGGTTCCCGCTCGAAGCTGTCGGCGAGCAGATCGGTCGTCATATGCGCGAGACACAGATAGTAGACTGCAGCCGCCAAGCCCTTGAGCGCCCAGTGGGGATGGCGGAACAGAAACTCGATCATGTTCGGCAGGCTGGCGACCAGGAACGTCACGCCTCCAGCCAGAATCGGATTCAGCACCACGCTCAAGCCCAGGCTCACCCCCGTGAACAGAGTGACAAAGGCGAACATCTCCAACATGCTGAACCAGAACAGGGGACGTATCTCGAGTTCGAACGCCCAGATGATGGCCAGGCCGATTCCAAGGCCCAATCCCAGCAGGAGGCACACGAACGACTGGGTGCCCAGCCACTTGCCCACCAGGTACGCCCATCGTGGAATCGGTCTGACCAGCACCGGAACGATGGTCTGAGTCCTGATTTCCGTGGCGAGGGCGACTGCTCCCAGGAACAGTCCCAGGACGGCGGTGCAGAAACTCCACATGCCAAAGAAGAACCGCGTCTGCGATGTTTTCATCTCCAGCAGGATCTCAGGCTCGCCGGCTTCGGAGGCCATGTTCATGAGAGACGTCTGGCCCAGCCAGATGACGATCATGAGAACTCCGAGCAACAGCAGGACGTAGATCACCTTGCGCCGAAGAATCTCTCGAAAGGTGTTGGCCGCGATGATCCAGACCTCAGGCACCGCGCCGTCCTTTGATGTGTTCCATATAGATTTCTTCCAGCGAAGGGGCGGCGCGCCGGATGACACCCACCTCGAGAGACAGGTCCAAAACTCGACGGAGCAGGTCAATCTTCTCGGCCCTCGAGCATTCGAAAAAGGCTGCCGCGCCGTCGACCCGGGCGGGACGGTAACCCGCCCTTGCCAGATCGGCATCCGCTCCGGCGCCCCAACCCAGCACCTCGATTTCCCACCCGTCCCGGTGCAAGCGGGCTCCGATCTCCTGCTTGAGCACGACCTCGCCATTTCGAATCATGATCAACCGGTCACAGGTCCGCTCGATGTCCGAGAGTATGTGGCTGCTGAGAAAGACGGTCGTGCCGTTCGCCTGTTCCTCCTGGATGATGTCGGCCACCAGCTTGCGTCCCTGCGGATCCAGTCCCGTGGTCGGCTCGTCCAACAGGAGCAGTTCGGGCCGGTGGAGCAAGGCCTGCGCCAGTCCCAGCCGCTGCGTCATCCCCTTGGAGAAGCTCCCGACTTTCCGGTCCATGGAGTCTCCCAGGCCCAATCGTTCGAGTTGGTATACGACAGCTTCGGCAAGGTTCTCGCCAGGCTGACCGGATAGTCGGCCGTAAAACTCCATGGCGCCCCTGGCGGTGTGGAACGGGTAGGGGTGAAAGATCTCCGACTGGAATCCGATTCTCCGCCGAGCCTCCCTGGAACCGGCCTCAAGGCCGAAGACCGAGACGCTGCCCTGGTCCGGTTTGAGGAACCCCAGGACGGTATTGATGGTGGTGGTCTTGCCGGCTCCGTTGGGACCGACGAAGGCGGTGACCGTGCCCCGCGCCACGGTCACGGCCACGTCCCGGAGGGCACGAACCGGCACTCGCCGGAGCCCGGAACGGAAGGTCTTCGACACTCCGCGGATCTCGATGACCGGGTCGTTCACGGCTCTGTAGCTTCCTCCGAAGAGGACGCCGCCTCAAGACGAGCCTCGATCTGGTACTTCAGAAACCTGTCCAGACCCTCGATGACATTTTCGACCTGGCTGTCGGAATCCACCAGGAAGGTCGTGGGAAAGGCGCGAATCCCGTACTGCTCGGCCACCGTCCCCTCGGGATCGAGTAGGACGGGAAAAGACACCGGCTTCTTGTCGAGATAGTCCTTAACGACCTTCGGATCCTCTTTGACGCTGATGGCGAGGATTTCGAATCCTTCCTTCTTCCTTTCGAGGTAAATCTTTTCGAAGACAGGCATTTCCAGGCGGCAGGGACCGCACCAGGTGGCCCAGAAGTTGACCAGGACCAACTTGTTTTCCGTCGCGGTGCGGTGAAGCTCGATGGGGTTTCCCTGGAGGGTGCCCAGGGAAAAATCGGGTGCGGCATCTCCGGTTCTGACCTTGGTGGTTTCGGTTGGGCGCCGCAGATCGAGTTTGACACTGAGGCTGAACCCGGCGAAGACCACGAAAAACAGGCCGATCAGGATCGATCTCATCGTAGCCGGGCTCCCGTCCGGACGTCCCGTCATGGAGCCGTCACGCGGGAAAAGACGGTGAAGAACCTGTCTTCGAAGAGTGGGTATTCCGCGGTCATCTCGAACCCGATGCCGGCCATCCATTCCTTGACCTGATCCAGGTTCATCTGCATTTCGGGCTCTTTGTGTCCCTCGACCAGGTCGATGATGGCGATTCGGGCATTGGGCTTCAGGTACCCGGAGAGCGTCTCAAGGTAGGCCGGGCGTCCCTCGATGTGGTGCAGGACGTTGTGAAAGAACGCCAGGTCCAGGTTCCGAACCGGCAGCTTGGGATCGGTGAACTCTCCTAACACCGGGACGACATTATCCGCGCCTCTCTGCTGCGCTACCTCCCGGATGAAATCGAGGAAACCCTGGTCCACCTCGACGGCATACACGGTGCCTCCGGGGGCCACGGCTTGCGCCAGAGGCCAACTGAAGACGCCGCTGCCGGCGCCGACGTCCGCCACCAGGTCACCCGGTTTCAGTTCCAGCCGGGCCATGACCTCGTCGGTCTTGAGCTTGGCGAGGCGTTCAGGCCGTTCCATCGACTCGATCCATTCCTTGGCCGGCTTGCTTCCCAACTGCAGGGCGCTGGCGGCCGGCCAGGCGCACGAAAGGAGAGTGGCGAAGATGGAGATACGTTTGAACATGGTGAATTCCTTCATGGGTGTCATGGACGGCGTTGGTCAGTCTACTACGATGCGGGTGAAGAGAGGAGAGGGAAGGGGATCGATGGGAGAGCCCGGTCTCAGGAGCCATCCAGGCGGGTGGTTTTGAGGACTGACTTGGTGACCTTGCCCATGGCGTTTCGAGGCAGGGAATCGACGACGAGGAACACCCGGGGACACTTGAAGAGAGCCAGCGCGGACCGGCAATGAGCCGCCAGATCCTCCTCGCCGGCTGTCCCGTCCGTCACCACGAACGCCGCCACCCTCTCTCCCAGGTCCGGGTCGGGAAGTCCGACCACCGCCACTTCCCGGACTCCCGGGTGACGCTCCAGGACGTCCTCCACCTCCCGGGAGCCGATGCGGTAGCCGCCCGAATTGATCAGGTCCACGCTCAGGCGGCCCACCAGGTGGTAATAACCGTTCTCGTCCCGGTACCCCGCGTCGCCCGTGCGCAGCCAATCCCCCAGGAAGGCCTTGGACGTCGCCTCCGGATCCTTCCAGTACCCGCCGAAGACGTTGGGGCCGCGCACGCAGACTTCCCCGATCTGCCTTTCTTCCCGGATATCCCTCATCCGGTCGTCGATGAGGCGGAGCTGGACCGAGGGCAGGGGAAGGCCGACCGATCCGGGGAGGCGGCCATGGAAGGGATTGGACGTGTTCATGATGGTCTCCGTCATTCCGTACCGTTCCAGGATCGTTTGACCCGTCATATCGCGGCACTTGCGGTGGAGCTCCACCGACATGGGGGCAGACCCGCTGATGGCGAGGCGCAGCGTGTCAAAGCTGTGGACCCGCCGGTCGAAGGCGGAGACCATCCGGTGGTACATGGTGGGCACGCCCATGAACAGCGTGCAGCCCCCGTGGGTCAGCAGGTCCAGGACATGAGTGGGATCGAACTTCCGGGTGAGGATCGCTCGGCACCCCGTCATGGCCCACCCGTGAAGAGCCACGACCAGTCCGTGCACGTGGAACAGGGGGAGCGTCAACAGGAGCCGGTCCTCCCGAGTCCATTGCCAGACCTGGATCAGGTCCCGGAGGTTGCTCCTGATGTTCCGGTGAGTCAGGAGGACCCCCTTGGGCCGCGCGGTGGTCCCGGAGGTGAAGCACAGCAGGGCCGGCGCCTCCGGGTCGTCCGATTCCGCAAAGCCGCCCTGTTGTTCCTGCACCGCCTCCCAGAACTCTTCCTTCAAGAGTTGCATTCCCACTCGTCCCGGAAACGGATCGGAACCGACGAGGCCCGAAATCCCGGCCCGCTCCGCCACGTACTCCAATTCCCGCATCGTCGCAGAGGAGATGACCGGTACCGTCACCACGCCCAGCAGGTGGTTGCCCAGGAGCGCCACGACCAGTTCGGGAGAATTCGGCAGATGCAGGGCGACGCGGTCGCCGGCCTGAATCCCCCGCCGGTGGAGGAGGGCGGCGTAACGCTCGGCCCACCGGGCAATCCGGCGTCCGGAAAAGGATTGCGGCGCGGCCTCCGGCGTTTCAGAGGTCTCGTCCAACTGCAAATATCGCATCGATTCATTCCGTCAGGTCTGGACCGGAAGATATCGATAATAAACCCGGAAGCTTCCGAGGATAAGGTTTTTTCGCGAAGGGCCGGCAACAAAAATAATAGCGGCGCAGGGACAATTGGCGGCCCTGCTGGCCGGGTTGCCATGAAGACTATGGCGGACGTACTCTCTGCTCCGTGCCCACGAATCACATTCCGGCCATGGCGCGCGCTCTCTTCGGATTGCTTTTCCTCATCTGTCCGCACACCCATGACGCAATTCCGAGCTCGCAGACCGGTACGGCGGCAACCGGCGGATCGGAAGAGCCCAGCCTGGAGGTTCGGCTTGGACAAGTTCTGTCGGCGCCGGTTCTGGTTCGGTCTTCCTGGGGAGTCCAGGTCCGGTCCATGGACACCGGGAAGATCCTGTTCGCCGAGAATCCCCAAAAGCGTTTGATACCCGCTTCGAATCTGAAGCTGCTGACCGCCGTCGCCGCCGTCGAAGACCTGGGTCCGGACTTCCGGTTCACGACGCGGATCTGGACCGATGGCCGAATCGAGGACGGGACCTTGGAGGGCAACCTCATCATCCAGGGAGGGGCAGACCCGACCCTGGGCGCGCGCTTCTACAGCCCGGATCCGGAGAAGATGGAGGAGGGGGATCCTCTCGCCGTGTTCCGGAAGTGGGTCGAGAATCTGCGGAATTTGGGGATTCAGCGAATTCGGGGACGGCTGCTGGCGGACGACAGCCTGCTGGCGGCGGAAGGCCCCGGACGGGGCTGGTCATGGGACGATCTGGTTTACGGCTACGGAGCCGTTCCCAGCGGTCTACAGTACAACGAGGGGGTAGCCCTGGTCCGCGTCTCCCCGGCCGGCGCCGGATCTCCGGCCCACCTGCTTTGGCGCCCGAAAACGCCACTGATCCGTTGGCAAAACCGGATCCGGACCGGACCGCGCGAAGAGTTGGAACTGAAGTGGCGGCGCCGGGAAGGGAAGGTCGAATTGGCCGGTGCCGTGGAACCCTCTCAGGTCCCGGTCTGGCTCAGCGTCGCGGTCCGGAGTCCGGTCCGCTATTTCACCAGCACGTTTGCCGAGGTCCTGAGATCCGGTCACCTGGAAGTGATGGGCCACCGGGAGGGCGAGGATGGCCATGGACATCCCGGTGCATCCAGGACGGAGCTCTTCTCCCACGAATCGCCGCCCCTCTCGCAGGTGCTTCGGGTCTTCCTGAAAATCAGCCAGAATCTTTACGGAGAGACGCTCGTGAGGATGCTGGACCCGGCCTCGAGCGGGAAGCGTGGCGAGGCGGGCCTGATGAGGATGGAGTCGATACTCGTTCATCGAGCCGGTCTGGAGCCGGACAGCTTCCTGCTGGCGGACGGTTCCGGCCTCTCCCGGCACAATCTGATCTCGGCGGGCGCCGTGATGCGGCTCCTGGAATACGCGCACCGGCAATCCTACGGGACCGCCTTTCAGCAGTGGCTGCCGGCGGCGGGAACCGACGGCACTCTTCGCCGGCGGATGACGGCGCCCGGTTTGAAGGGCCGGATCCAGGCCAAGACCGGGTCCATGGAGGGAGTCCGGGCGCTGTCCGGATTCGTCGAGACGGTGCATGGGGAAACCCTGGCCTTTGCCCTGCTTGTCAATTCTCTCAAGGGAGACGAGTCGGACCTCAAAGCTCTCCAGGAGGAATTTCTCCAGGTGTTGGTCAACGCCCCCGGGACCGGGACCCCGCCTTCGCCGCCGCAGTGATTCGATCCGTAGGTGCTCCGGAGTCCGATGGGAGCCGGAACACGGGAGATCGGCAACCCAGGGGCATCTTCGCTACTTTTGGCAGCGTTTCTTCAGTGATTCGACGATTTCCAGCCGCGTCCGGACGTCGCGCTCGAAACCTTCGCCGCCCGGTTCGTAGTAGCGCCGGCTCGCCAGGTTGGGAGGCAGACAGTCCATATCAGCCACCCGGTCCGGTTCGTTGTGGGCGTAGCGATAGTTCCGGCCGTAGCCGAGTTCCTTCATCAGGCTGGTGGGGGCGTTCCTCAGGTGCAGGGGAACGGGCTGGTTGCGAGTGCTGGAGACGTCCTTCTCGACCCGCGAGTAGGCCTCGTAGATCCGGTTCGACTTGGGCGCCTGGGCCAGATAGACGGCCAACTGGGCCAACGCGAGCTTGCCTTCTGGAAGGCCAATGAAATGAACGGCCTGCATGGCGTCGATGGCGCGTCCGAGCGCGTCCGGATCGGCCAGACCGATGTCCTCGGAGGCAAAACGTACCATCCGCCGGGCGATATAGAGGGGGTCTTCCCCCGCTTCCAACATCCTTCCCATCCAGTACAGGGACGCGTCAGGATCGCTGTTGCGCAGGGACTTGTGAAGAGCCGAAATCAGATTGAAGTGCTCCTCGCCTGACTTGTCGTAACGGAGAGTCCGCTTCTGGAGCGCCTCCCCCACGATTTCCCGAGTATCACTCGGGA
>JAPOYZ010000529.1:5463-10330 GCA_026706325.1 Candidatus Aminicenantota bacterium | reverse complement strand
CGACAAGTTCGCGGACGTCTCCCCGGCGGACGGGTATTTCTCCTTCAACGGTCTCTCTCCCCAGACGTACATTCTCTCTGTGGACCAGCCGAACGCAGACGGCCGGTCCACCCGATTCGAACTGCTGGAATCGACAAGCATCACGATCATGCTAAATTTGTCAGACTCTCGCTCCCGCATTCGGGTCCGCAATTATTAGTAACCGTCAGGGTCTACCGGCCGGCAACGTGCGGTTCGGGAGGTAGCCGACATCATGAAAAAGCCATCCCAGCCTCGGATCATCCTCATCGGGATTGTCGTCCTGGCTCTGATTCTCTGCCTGTGGGTCATTTTGCATGGACCACGGGACGATTCCTCAAATCCCGTCAATCTCACTCCCCAGACGACCCGTGACAATGGAGCCCCGGATTCTGGCTCAGTGCGCAATCGAGACGCAGAGCGAGCACAGGTCGGGCTCCAGGGGTCGAGATCGGCAATCCGGGACGAATCCGTTCCAAATCAAGGGAGGCCTCCGCAATCCATTGGCGCGGAGAAGCGACGTTCAGTGCAATCGATCATCACCGGCATCGTCGCGAGCAGCGAGGATGGCACTGCAATTCAAGGCGCACACATCATGGTAGCTCCGGTTGGCAGCAGGGATGTGCGGACCGAAGCCCTCAGCGGTCACGACGGCAGGTTCCAGATGACCGTCCAACGTGCAGGACAGTACACGCTCCGTGCCGAGGCAGACGGCTATCGGAGTTATTACACTGGCCGGCTGCTCATTTCTCCTGCTGAGGGAGATTTGTACAAAGAAATTCTGATGACACCTCAGGTGGAACTTCGGGGCAGAGTCGTAGACCATCGCTCCCGAGGGATCGCTGGCGCGGTCGTCTGGCTCCAAGAAGAGACCCCGGGGCTGTTCACCAAGAAGTCAATGGTACAGAGTGACCAATCAGGCCGATTCCTGATGACCAAGCCGCCTGTTTCCGGAACTTTCTTCGCCGAGGCGGCGCATCCTGAGTATGAACTTGCATCTCGCGTTCCTGTGACATTGCCCAAGGATGAGGAGGTGGTCATCACGATGCATCGAGTGCCGGATGCGCAATTGGGCTCCTTATCCGGTCACGTGTGGGATACGGACGGAAATCCCATTCACGGAGCGACCGTCCGTCTCAGCGACTTCGAGCCAAATAGTCAACTTCCCCACAGTCTTGGAGAGTCGTCGACCGACCTGACGGGAGAATTCTTCTTTTCGAGAGTGCGTCGGGGTAAATATCGGATTTCCGCTGAAGCTGATGGATTTGCTGGCGGCATTGGAGGCAAGATCCTGACGGTTGAGCCAAGCCGGAATAATGAAATCGACTTGATCCTGCTCGGGGAATCGACAGTCCAGGGCGTCGTTCTCAACAATGAGGGTCTGTCTGTCGCCGCCGCACAGGTCTTGGTCAGGTTCGAACAGGGTACAGGAAGCGGTGTTTTTGCCTCATCGGACGGTACTTTCAAGATTACAGACGTTCCTCCGGGAAGACACCGGATACAAGCAGCTCATCGCGACTACGTTACCTATGAATCCCCGCTTGTTGCTCCTGCGAGTCAATTCGTCACGATTACTTTGCAGCCCGGACTTTCATTGTCCGGGTACGTCATGAACCAAGACAATGAACAGATACGGGAATTCTCCCTTCGGTTGTCCCCAGCCGGTCGTCAACACGAAGGATCCCCCTTCCCATTCGATCCTATGTCCGCACACGTCTCCCCGTCGGACGGGCATTTTCGCGTCAACGGTCTGGAACCTCAGACATACATTCTCTCCTTAAGTCTGCCGAACGCGGAGAGCTTGGAAACTCGTCTCGAACTCCTGGAATCGACGAGCGTCGTTATCGTGCTCAACCCATCCGACTCGGACTCACCCGTCCGGATCCGCAAGTCCCGGTAGACATTGGGGGCTACGGGACGGCAACCGGCGGTAATACGACACTTCGGTAGACATGAGCTGTCCCTGGCTTCCTTGCCCTGGGCCGTCCGCCGTCGCTACACTTTCCGGCAGCGATGGAGTGCCCGCGGGTTCGAAATCGACTTTAGTCATGAAGATTCTTTCCTCACGAAAGAGCGCAGGTTCCACGCTCCTGGTCTGGCTGACTGCTGCTCTGGCCTCCCCTACCGATACCGCCTCTCTGGAGTTCTTCGAAAAAGAGATCCGCCCCCTGCTGGCCAACCACTGCTACGAATGCCATAGCGCCGATACCGCGACGCCTTTCGCCGGTCTTCGGCTGGACCGGCGCGACGACCTGATCAAGGGGGGCGTCTCGGGACCGGCCATCGTCGTAGGCAAGCCGGACGAGAGCCCCTTGATCCACCGTGTCCAGGGCCGGCCGGCTCTGATGCCACCCACCGGCGCCCTGTCGGATGCGCAGATCCAGTCACTCATCGAATGGGTCAGGATGGGAGCCCCCTGGACCGATCCCGCGGCGGCCTCAGCGGATTCGGGTGATGACTTCCACCTGGATGCCCGAAAGCGCAGCCACTGGGCGTGGCAGCCGGTTCGCTCCGTCTCCCCGCCGGCGGTGAACGAAACAAATTGGCCGTTGCACCCTATGGACCGGTTCATCCTGGCCAGACTGGAACAGGAAGGGCTGGAACCGGCGCCGGCCGCGGACCGGCACACTCTGATCCGGCGCCTTTCCTACGATCTGAGGGGACTCCCTCCCCTTCCCGGAGAGGTCCAAGCCTTCGTCGCCGATCCCTCTCCACGGGCCTACGAAGAATTGGTGGACGACTACCTGGACTCACCTCACTTCGGGGAACACTGGGCCCGCCACTGGATGGACCTGGTCCGCTACAGCGAGTCCCACGGCAGTGAAGGCGACCCGGACACGCCCTACGCGTGGCGTTACCGCGACTACCTGATTCGGGCCCTGAACGCCGACATCCCCTACGACCAACTGATCCGGGAGCATCTGGCAGGCGACCTGCTTCCCTCCCCCAGGATGAACCCGGCCCTGGGCATCAACGAATCCCTCTTGGGGACGGCTCACCTCCGCATGGTGGAGCATGGGTTCCAGCCGGTGGATCCGCTGGAAGACCGAATCAAATGGACGGACAACCAGGTCGACGTCCTTTCCAAGGCGTTTCAGGGACTCACCATCTCGTGCGCGCGCTGCCACGACCACAAGTTCGACGCCATCAGCCAGGAGGACTACTACGCCGTATTCGGAGTGCTCTATGGAGCCCGGCCGACTCAGAGGGCCGTCGACGATCCGGAGCGCCTCGATCGGGGCCGCAGCGGGCTGACCGGACTGAAGGAAGTGATCCGCCAGGAGCTGGCCGGCGCCTGGATCCGGGAGGGGTCCGCCCTGAGCTCCAAGCTGTTGGAGACACCCCACGAAGCCTTCGCCAACCCACCGGACTCTCCGTGCCAGCCCGCATCCTCAGCGGACTCGTCCGATGATCCGGCGGCCCCGGAACCCGCGGCAGCTCCAGTCGAAACGGATGAGACCAAAGGTGCGGAGAACGCGGCGTCGGCTGGCGGCCAAGCGTTGAAACAGGCATTGAAGCAAGCCCGTTGCGAACCCGGAAGTCCCCTGGCGGCCTGGGTCCGCATGGCAGCCAAGGAGGGCGACGGATTCCGTCAGGAATGGGCCGCATTGAAGGAGGAGTGGGACACCAGGATCCGCACCGGCGAAACCTTCAACCGGGAGCACTTCCAGGTCCGGTGGGATCTGTCCGGCCCCGACTACGGCGAGTGGATCGGACACGGCGCCGGACTTCCTGCGGAACCGTCCCAGCCGGGCGAGTTCTCGGTGGCCGCCGACGGGAAACGGATCCTCAGCGGCATCTACCCCGGGGGGGTCTACACCCATCTCGTTTCCGACAAGCACAACGGCGTGATCCAGTCGCCCCGCTTTACCATCGACACCAACTTCATCACTCTCAGCGTCCTCGGATCGGACTTCAGCTTCGCCCAGTTGATCGTGGAGAACTATGCCGTTCCTCGAGGCCTCATCTACCACATGCGGCACATCCCCAAAACGGACCGGATGGAGTGGGTTCAATGGAACGTGGAGTATTGGAAGGGATTCACCGCCTACATCGAGCTGGCCACCCGGGACGACGCTACGCTGATCGACTATGACCGGGCCAAGGTCAAGACCAAGCCGGAGGAGCGCACCGACGGGCGTTCTGCCATCGGCGCCAGCCGGATTCTGTTTCACGAGACGAAGGAGACGCCCAGAGAAACACGTCCACCCCTGCTCTACCTGCTCCGGGGCACGGCGCCCCGCTCACCCGCCGATCTGGCCCGGCGAATGGGCCGCCGCCTGGTGGAAGCCATCGAAGCCTGGAGGGACGGCGGAGCATCCGAGCTTCAGGCCGCGTATCTGGACGCGTTCGTTCGAGCTGACCTATTGCCCCGTTCCCGGGACCGGCTCCCGTCCGTGGATGCGCTCCTGGCCCAATACCGGGAAATCGAAGCCCAAGTGCCGGTTCCCCGGCGCGCTCCCTCCGTCCTTGAAGAGGCGGCCCCGGATCATCCATTCCTGGTCCGCGGGGACCAGGACGCTCGCGGCGCGCCCGTGGCCCGGCGATACCTGGCGGCATTGGATAGCGTTCCCTACGACGATCCCGGCCGGGTGCGCCTGGGCTTGGCCCGGGACCTCGCCTCGCCCGACAACCCGCTGACGGCCCGGGTGATGGTCAACCGCATCTGGCGGTACCTGTTCGGATACGGAATCGTCCGGACCACGGACAACTTCGGAAAGTTGGGCGACCCGCCCACTCATCCGGAACTCCTGGATCATCTGGCCGCCCGATTCGTGGAGGAGGGGTACTCCATCAAGAGCATGGTCCGCCGGCTGGCCACGTCCCGGACCTACCGCATGAGCAGCGG
>JAPOYZ010000529.1:0-5453 GCA_026706325.1 Candidatus Aminicenantota bacterium | reverse complement strand
GACGCAAAGCATCGCGGCCCTACCATCAGGCTGTGCCCGCGGCCGCACCCGCCCCCGACGTCCCGCATGAGCAGCGGGGCATCCGCCGATTCCCTCCGGCAGGACCCGGCCAATCGGCTCCACCAGCATGCCAACCTGAGACGACTGGACGCCGGGGAGATCCGCGACGCCATGCTGCGCGTCTCCGGGAGCCTGGATCCGAAGCCGTACGGACCCTCCATTCCCGTCTATCACGAGATCGGGAAGCTCAAGAGCAAAGGGTTCGTGCCGCCCGGGCCCTTGGACGGCGCCGGGAGACGCAGCATCTACCAGGAGATCCGGCGCAACGCTTACAACCCCTTTCTGGAAGCGTTCGGCTTGCCCAAGCCCGCCAGCACTCTGGGGACACGGGACCAGACCAACGTCCCGGCCCAATCCCTGACCCTGCTCAACAGCCCGTTCGCCTGGCATCAGGCCGAGGTGTGGGGCAAGCATCTGGCCGCCGGGGAGGGCAACACGGCCACCTCCCGTATCCACCACATGTTCTTCAAGGCCCTGGGCCGGGAACCCTCCGCTCTCGAGGCGGCCCGAGCCGAGGAGTATCTCTCCATGCTGACCGCCGAGCGGAAGACGCGAAAGCATCTGATCCTCACCGACCAGCGGATCTGGACCGAACTCGCCCATGCCCTCTTCAACTTGAAGAACTTCATTTATGTCCAGTAGCAGCTACCCCACCGGCCCATGCCCGGCAATTTCCCGGTTGAAAAAAGAAGGGAGCGGTTTTCCTACCGCCGATTGGAGCGGCGACTTTCCTGTCGCCGCGGCGGTTTCCCAACCGCCGGACTCCCCGTAGCAGAGCGGCGACGAAGACTGGGCGATTGGAAATCGTCCCTCCTTCCGGCCCTCGACCGGCGGACGGTTCCGCAGTAGACTGGATGGTGATGTCGACGCTGACGCCCGACCGGACACCCCGATTCCAACCCGGTTTCTCCCGTCGCGAGATGCTGCGCCGGACCTCCACGGGATTCGGAATGCTGGCCCTCTCGGCTCTCATGGCCGATCCGGCCTATGCGGGCCTGGTCTCCGCCGCCTCCGAGAATCCGCTGGCCCCCAAGCCAAGTCATCATCAGCCCCGGGTTCGAAACGTCATCTTCTGCTACCTGTCGGGAGGGCTCTCCCATGTCGACTCCTTCGATCCCAAGCCCCGCTTGGACAAGGAAGCCGGCGAGCCGATGCCGTTCAAGACCGAACGGACCATGTTCAACATGGACGGCAACATCATGCCCAGCCCCTGGGAGTTCAAGCGATACGGGAGCAGCGGAATCCCCGTCAGCGACCTCTTTCCCCACATCGGCAGCGTGGCCGACGAGTTGACGGTGATCCGTTCCATGACCGCCAAGTTCATGGCCCACGCCCAGGCCAATTTCTACTTCCACTCCGGGACGCCCCTTGCCGGGTTCCCCAGCATGGGCGCCTGGATCAGCTACGGCCTGGGCAGCGAGAATCGGAACCTGCCCGGATTCGTGGTGCTGGGCAGCGGCGGCATCCCTCTCGGAGGCATCAGCATTTTCGGCAACGGTTTCCTGTCGGCCGTCCACCAGGGTTCGTTCATCTTTCCCGAACGCCAGGATCCTCTCGGCAACATCCGGCCCCGCGAATCCGGACCCCTCCAGCGGCGAAAGCTCTCGTTCATCAACGAGTTGGACCGGGAATTCCTGGCGGGTACCGCCGGACATTCCCAAGTCGAAGCCGCCATCCGCAACTACGAGACCGCTTACCGGATGCAGAGTTCCGTGCCCGAGCTGGTGGACCTGAGTGGAGAGACTCCCGCCACCCGTAGACTGTACGGCATCGATTCCGCGAATCCGGCCAAAGCGGCCTACGCCCGCCAGTGCCTGGTGGCCCGGCGGTTGGTGGAACGGGGCGTGCGTTTCGTGGAGCTCACCATGGTCCGGGGCGACGGTCAGGGGGGCATGAGCAACCCGTGGGACCAGCACGCCAAGCTGGTTCACGGGCACGGCTCCAACGCCCTGGCAGTGGACCAGCCGATAGCGGCGTTGGTCAAGGACCTCAAGGCCAGGGGCCTGCTGGACGAGACCCTGGTCATCTTCTCGGGCGAGTTCGGCCGGACGCCCTTCGTCCAGGGCAAGGACGGGCGGGACCACAATCCTTTCGGCTTCAGCCTCTGGCTGGCCGGCGGCGGCCTCAAGAAGGGTTTCATCTACGGAGCCACCGACGAGTACGGCTACCGCGTGGTGGAGAACCGGCAGACCATCCACGATCTCCACGCCACCATCCTCCATCTCATGGGTCTCGATCACCAGGCGCTCAGCTACCGCTTCGGAGGCCGGGACTTCCGGCTCACCGACGTCCACGGGCACGTGATCCAGGGTATTCTGGCCTGACAGGAGGGGGGACATCCTTGTCCCCCATTTCGGCACTGGTCATGAAAAGTCTCTCGCCAAGCTTGAGCGCAGGTTCCGCGTTCTTCGTCTGCCTGACCGCCGCTCTGGCTTCGCCGACGGATCCCGCCTCCCTGGAATTTTTCGAAAAAGAGATCCGCCCCCTGCTGGCCAGCCGCTGCTACGAATGCCACAGCGCCGAGACGGCGACGCCGTTTGCCGGGTTGCGCCTGGACCGGCGCGAAGACCTGATCAAGGGAGGCGTCTCGGGACCGGCCATCGTTGCAGGCAAGCCGGAGGCCAGCTCCTTGATCCAACGAGTTCAAGGCCGGCCCGCGCTGATGCCCCCCACCGGCGCCCTGTCGGATGCCCAGATCCAGTCGCTCATCGAATGGGTGAAGATGGGAGCCCCTTGGCCCGATATTGAGGAAGCCTCCGAGGCGCCGGCCGACGGCTTCGACCTGGAAGCCCGCAAGCGCAGCCACTGGGCCTGGCAGCCGGTCCGGTCCGTCCCGCCGCCTGCGGTGGCCGGCACCGATTGGCCGCGTCTGCCCCTGGACCGGTTCATCCTGGCCCGGCTGGAGCAGGAGGGGCTGGAACCGGCGCCGGCGGCGGACCGGTACACCCTGATCCGGCGCCTATCCTACGATCTGCGCGGACTCCCGCCCCTCCCTGGAGAGGTCCAAGCCTTCGTTGCCGATTCTTCGCCGCAGGCCTACGAAAACCTGGTGGACGACTTCCTGGATTCGCCCCAATTCGGCGAACACTGGGCCCGCCACTGGATGGACGTGATCCGCTATGCCGAATCCCACGGCAGTCAGGGCGACCCCAAGGCGCCACACGCCTGGCGTTACCGCGACTACCTGATTCGGGCCCTGAACGCCGACGTCCCCTACGACCAGTTGATCCGGGAACACCTGGCGGGCGACCTGCTTCCCTCTCCCCGGATGAACCCGGCCCTGGGCATCAACGAATCCCTCCTGGCCACGGCTCACTTTCGCATGGTGGAGCACGGGTTCCAGCCGGTGGACCCGCTGGGAGACCGCATCAAGTGGACCGACAACCAGGTCGACGTGGTTTCCAAAGCGTTTCAGGGGCTCACGATTTCGTGTGCCCGCTGCCACGACCACAAGTTCGACGCCATCAGCCAGGAGGACTACTACGCCCTCTACGGAGTGCTCTACGGAGCCCGGCCGACCCAGAGGGCCGTCGACGACCCGGAGCGACTCGATTGGGGCCGGGGCCAACTCTCGGAGTCGAAGGAGGAGATCCGCCGGAAGCTGGCTGAAATCTGGATCCGGGAAGCTTCGGCGCTCGCCTCCAAGCTGTTGGAAGCGCCGCACGCAGCCTTCGGCAACCCGTCCGATTCTCCCTGCAAGCCTGAAGCGTCACCGGACACTGCTGCTGATCCGGCGGCCCCGGAGACCGATGCGGATCCGGTCGAAGCAGGTGAGTCCGAGGATGCCGGGACCCAGGTCGCTGCCGCCGAAAAGGCTCTGACTCAGGCACTGGAGGAGGCGCGCTGCGAACCGGGCAGTCCCTTGGCAGCGTGGGTTCGCCTGGCCGGCAAGGAGGGTGCCGAGCTCCGTCAGGAATGGTCCGCCTTGACGGAGGAATGGGACAACACGATCCGCACCGGCAGAGCCTTCAACCGGGATCACTACCAGGTTCGCTGGGATCTGTCCGGACCCGATTACGGGGAGTGGATCGGACACGGCGCCGGACTTCCTCCCGAACCGTCTCCGCCCGGCGAGTTCTCCGTGGCTGCCGAAGGGAAACGGGTCCTCAGCGGAATCTATCCCGGGGGTGTCTACACCCATCTCCTTTCGGCCAAGCACAACGGCGTGATCCAGTCGCCCCGCTTTACCATCGACAGCAATTTCATCAGCCTCAGCGTCCTCGGATCCGACTTCAGCTTCGCCCAGTTGATCGTGGAGAACTACGCCGCCCCCCGAGGCGGCATCTACCACATGCGGCACGTCCTTAAGACGGACCGGATGGAATGGGTGCAATGGGACGTGGCCTATTGGAAAGGATTCTCCGCCTATATCGAGTTGGCCACCCGGGGGGACGTCACACTCGTCAGATATGACTCCGCCGAGACCAGAACCAAGGCGGAGAAGCTTACCGACGGCCGTTCCGCCATCGGCGCCAGCCGGATCCTGTTTCACGAGACCAAGGAGACGCCCAGAGAAACGCGTCCCCCGATCCTCTATCTGCTCCGCGGCCTGCCGCCCCGCTCGAGCGCCGATCTGGCCGAGAGATTGGGCCGCCGCCTGGTGGAGGCCATCGAAGCCTGGCGGGACGGCGGCGCATCCGAGCTCCAGGCCGCATATCTGGACGCGTTCGTCCGTGCTGAACTGCTGTCCCGGACGCGGGACCGGCTCCCCTCCCTGGATTCCCTCCTGGCCCAATACCGGGAAGTCGAGACCCAAGTGCCGGTTCCCCGGCGCGCCCCTTCCATCCTGGACGAAGCGGCGCCGGATCATCCCTTCCTGGTCCGCGGGGACCAGGATGCTCACGGCGAACCGGTGCCCAGGCGCTATCTTGCGGCCCTGGGAAGCCTTCCCTACCCCGATCCGGGACAGGTCCGCCTGGGCTTGGCCCGGGACCTCACCTCCGCCGGCAACCCCCTGACCTCCAGGGTGATGGTGAATCGGATCTGGCGCTACCTGTTCGGATACGGCTTGGTGCGCACCGCGGACAACTTCGGCAAGCTGGGCGAACCGCCCACACACCCCGATCTCCTGGATCACCTGGCCCAACGATTCATGCGGGAGGGATATTCCATCAAGAGCATGGTGCGCCGGCTGGTCACCTCCCAGACCTACCGCATGAGCAGCCAGGGTTCCGCGAAGGCGCTCCGAATGGATCCTGCCAACCGGCTTCACCAGCATGCCAACCTGAGACGGCTGGAAGCCGAGGAGATCCGCGACGCCATGCTGCGCATCTCCGGAAGTCTCGACCCAGCGCTGTACGGACCCTCGATACCGATCCGGAACCAAACCGCAAAGGACGAGAGCACGGAATTCGGGCCGTCGGGCCCCCTCGACGGGTCCGAGAGACGCAGCA
>JAPOYZ010000050.1 GCA_026706325.1 Candidatus Aminicenantota bacterium | reverse complement strand
GACCCGTTCCAACGAGGTCAACTCCACATCCAGATCTGACGCGATTTCCGGATCCACAAAGGGATCGGTGGCGATGACCCGCATTCCGAATCCCCGGAGCCGAGGGACCACACGGCGGCCGATGTTTCCGAATCCGACCAACCCCACGGAGAGACGATCAAGCCGGCGCAACGGCGGGTCCAATGGCGGATCGGACCAACCGCCCGACCTGACATATCGATCAGAACTCACCACGCGCCGCGCGCAGGCCAGGACCAGGGCCGCGGCGTGGTCCGCCACTTCGTTGACGCAGTAGTCCGCCACGTTGAAGACGATGATCCCATGGTCGGTGGCGGCGTCGACGTCGATGTTGTCCACGCCGATGCCGTAACGTCCCAGGGCCCAGCAGCCGTCCAGGTTTTCGATCACGCGCCTGCTGATGGGACTGGACAGCCCTTCACTCAAGATGATCTGGGCTCCGGCGCAGATCTCGATGATCTCCTCTTCGGTAAGCGCCCGCTTCAGAACCAACTCGCCGCCCAGATCTTCGATCGTTTTCCTCTCGTCGGCATAGTTGTCGCTCTTCTCCGCGAGATAGCAGTCCACATTCACCACTCGAACCGGCTCGCCCGGCGATCCACTGGTCATGTTGCTCACTCCCTTGATGAATTAGGAAACCTGGATGTCAATCGTCGAATTCTGGGGGACGCCTGTCGGCCCAGGGCCGCGCTTCCTCGAAAGCCGCGGAAGCGGCCAGCACCGTCTCCTCGTCGCCCCAACGGCCCACGATCTGCAGCCCGATGGGCAGTCCGTCGTCGGAGAACCCGCAGGGGACGCTGGCCGCCGGATTCTCCGTCACATTGAACGGAAAGGTGAAGGGAAAGAAACGCCATGCCGGCCTGGAGAGCCGGCGGCCCGCAACCACTTCGGGGGGCCGTCCGATGGGAAACGCCCACACCGAGGTCACGGGGGTCAGCAGGAGATCATAGTCTTCGAAGAAACGGGCCGTCTCGGCCCGATAGAACCCGATCTTGTTGAGCGAGCGGTAGCAGTCCGCCGCCGACAGGCTGCGGCCATGCTCCAGAGTCTCCCTGAAATAGTCGGTGAGCTGTTCCCGGGACTTGCGGTCGTCCAGGAACTGTCCGAGGCAGGCGTAGCCCTTGGCCGCGAAGTAGTCGAAGAAATCCTGGAACATCACCTCATTCCGGTCCGGGCCGAAGATGACCTCCTCCACCCGGGCGCCCAACTCGACGAACACCAGCACCGCGCTCACGACACGCTCCGCGACTTGGGGATCCACAACGGCTCTCCCCAGGTCCAGATTAAACCCGACCCTCAGACCGCGGACTCCCCGGTCCAGCGCCGCCTCGAAGTCGGGAGGCTCCTCCTGGATGGTCCCGTACTCGGCGTCCGGAGCGGGTCCGGCCAGGGCGGCTGCGAGAATGGCGGCGTCCCGGACGGTCCGGGTCATGGGACCCACCGACGAGTTGTTGATGGGATTCCAGGAGCTCATGTCCGCGTGGCGGCGCGGGATGCGGCCCTGGGTGGCCTTGAGGCCGTAGATGCCGTTCAGGCAAGAGGGGATTCGGATGCTCCCGCCTCCGTCGCTGCCTTGCGCCACCGCGGTGAGCCCCGCAGCCACCGCGGCGCCCGCGCCTCCGCTGGACCCTCCGGACGTTCTCTCAAGGTTCCAGGGATTCCGGCAGGGACCGTAGATCAGATTCTCGGTGGTGCCGGAGAAGCCGAACTCGGGCGTGTTGGTCTTGCCGATGATGATCCCGCCGGCGTTCCTCACCCGCTCCACGCAGAGGGCGTCGCTGTCGGCGACCTCATCGGCCGGAACCGAGCCGTGGGTGAAGCGGACCCCCTTGACGCCCTCCAGATCCTTGATGGGCACGGGAATACCGTGCAGAAGTCCCAGAGGCTCGCCCGCCAGGACCGCCGCCTCCGCTTCCCGCGCCTGTTCCAGCGCCAGATCGTGGGTGACGGTGATGAAGGCCCCCAGCCTGGAGTTGTAATGGTCGATCCTCTCCAGCGTGGCCTCCACCAGCTCCACCGGCGACAGCTCCCTGGACGCGATGAGGTCCCGGAGCCGACTGAGGGGTTGATACGCCAGTTCATGGTCCATCGCCATCGTGTTTTCCCCTTATCTCCATTCCCGACGATGCGACTGCAGGAGGTCCCGCCGGGTCCGGACCGGCAGGGCCATTATCCCATGGCCGCGCCGCCGTCCACGCAGATGGTCTGACCCGTGATGTTGCGGGCCTCGTCCGAGGCCAGGAAGGCCGCCAGGTGACCGATGTCCTCAGGGGTCTGCTCCCGCTGCATGGGAGTGGCGCTCTTGACCCATTGCTCGAACATCCGGCGAGGATCCTCGACGTCGTAATCGGGGTGCGCGCCGATCATGGGAGCCAACCGGTGCCAGAACGGGGACCAGATCATGCCCGGGCAGATCGCGTTCACGTTGACGTTGTACGGGGCCAGGTC
Source organism: Candidatus Aminicenantota bacterium (assembly GCA_026706325.1). GTDB lineage: Bacteria > Acidobacteriota > UBA6911 > RPQK01 > JAJDTT01 > JAJDTT01. Next base: position 7,869 of record JAPOYZ010000050.1, on the reverse strand, counting down.
CTTGGCCGTTACCCGGGTCAGGCTCAGCACGGCGTTCTTGGCGGCGGTGTAGTCCGGCAGGATCTGGGCGTCCCGCCGGGCGGCGATGGAGGAGATGTTGATGATCTTGCCGTAACGGCGCTCCATCATGTGCGGCGCCACCGCCTTGGAGAGGAGGAACGGACCCTTGACGTTGACCCGGTAGCAGTTGTCCCAGTCCTCTTCGTCCTGGTTCGTGAAGGGCATGCCGATCCGCCTGCCGAAGAGCCCGGCGTTGTTGACCAGGATGTCGATCTTGCCGAACGCCTTCAGCCCGGCTTCCACCAGGCCGAGACAATCCTCGGTGAGGGTGACGTCCGCCCGGACGACCAGGGACCCGCGCCCCAGCTCCCGGACCTGCGCGGCACAGCGTTCCGCCGCTTCCACGTCGATGTCCGAAACCACGATGTCGGCCCCGTCCCGAGCCAGCGCCAGACAGATCCCGGAGCCGATGCCGCCTCCGCCTCCGGTCACCACGGTGACCCGATCCTGCAATCGCATGCTTGATCTCCTTACGGATTCCAGTGAGTGAAAACGGCGGCAGAATACACTTGTGCCGAACTGAAACTCAATCGGCGCGGGCTGGCGAGGACAGCGGGTCGAGCCGATTCGATCTGCTAGACTGACGGCGTCCCCGAGCAGCGCCGCCATGCCTTCTACGATTTCCGAGTTTCTCTCCCAGCTTCGATTCCCTTACCTGTTCCTGCTCACGGCCGCCGTCTTCTTTCTGGACGTATTGGTTCCCGATCTCGTCCCTTTCGCGGACGAGATCCTGCTGGGGTTGGGGACCCTCTTGCTGTCGAGACTAAAGAGGAAGAAACGCGGTGGGGCGGGATAGTGGACCTCTCCAGGCGCCCGCGAGAGTTGGATCTCTAACCGGAGTCTTCCAACGCATCAGTGGCATCGTTTGGAATTAGTGAGTCCGCCGGCGTCCTGGTTCGATCCACGATGAACGGAATCGACAGTCGATCACGGATGCCGAAACAGGAACTATGTCGGACGTGGAACGACGCTTCCGAACATGAATCGCACGCTGGAGGGCGTTCTCTCGCAGGGGTCAGATTGAGACGGCGGTTCATGCGCCGACGGCTGGCGGGATTCTCCAGGAAATCACATCGCTATGCATCAACCCTTTGCTTTTCGGCCCTGTACACATGCTCGCGTAGCGCACGGTTGATGTCCGTCTGGTAACCACGTCCACCTGCTGCATGCATCTTGAACCAAGTCACGACATCCGCGTCCAATCGCAGTGTGATCTGCTGTTTTACGGGCTTGTAGAACACTCCCCGTCTGGCGTCCGCCCAATCGAGAAGCTCAGGGACGTCCGCAGTATTGATCCGATCATCGGGTAGCTCTTCGAGCGCCGAAAGCTCCGCCCTTCGATCATTGTCCAGCCTAGTGCTCCCCTTCTTCATAAGCTGCCCTCTCCCGTCTTGTCGCATTGCGGGCGGTAATGATACGCCCGACCTGCTCCCCGCTTCCGCAATCTACTTCAGGCCAAGTATGAACCACTATCAAAACCACTGTGCCCACCATACCCATGGTCCGCCATCTCAGCTCGTCCGGATACGGATCATCTCGCGGGATGGTGCCCGCCGGCACTGGTGGCGCGAACCGGTATTCCGGTTGAGATTGCGGCTATACTCGTCCCCAAGATGCGGTGGAGACTCGGCTGTTTTTTTCTGCTGGCGGCTGTGACTACAGGAGTGAACGCCCGCGACAACGAGGAGTGGGTCCAACTCTTCAACGGCAGGAACCTTGACGGCTGGATCCCCAAGGTTCGCGGCCACGAGACCGGAGTCAATTTCGGAAACACCTTCCGTGTCGCGAACGGGGTGATGCAGGTCGGCTACGAAGCGTACGACGGTCCCTATGACGCACGATTCGGCCACATCTTCTACGAGCGTCCGTTCGCCTACTACATTCTCATCGTGGAATACCGGTTTGTGGGCCCACAGGCAAAGGGCGGTCCGGAATGGGCCCTTCGGAACAGCGGCATCATGATGCACTCGCCGGCCCCGGAGACAATGGGCCGCAACCAGGACTTCCCGATCTCCATCGAAGTTCAACTGTTGGGGGGAGACGGGGAACGGGAGCGGACCACCATGAACCTCTGCACACCGGGGACGAACGTGGTGATCAACGGCAAACTCGAGACGAGGCACTGCATCAAGTCCCGGTCGAAGACCTATCACGGGGAGCAATGGGTCCGGGCTGAGGTGATGGTGCTGGGCAGCTCCGTGATCCGGCACATCGCCGAGGGAGAGGTCGTCCTGGAATACGAGATGCCGCAGATCGGCGGCGGGGCCGTCGATGGCCACGACCCGGCATTCAAGCGGGACGGCGAACTGCTCGAGAGCGGCTACATCTCATTGCAGAGCGAGAGCCACCCCATCGAGTTCCGCAAGGTCGAGCTGCTGAACCTGGCGGGATGCATGGATCCGGACGCGTCGAACTACAAGAGCTACTACGTCAAGTCCGAGCCGGATACGTGCCGATACTAGTCCGGCGGTTCCCGAAACTGGCGGCGGTCCCGACAGCTCCGACACACTGATCGCTACCGGCGCACAAGCGTCCTCCACGAGACCGAGGTTGCTATATTGGAAGCAGAACTCTCCGGACAGGTGAATGATTTGGGTCTCCGGACAACGCTCCACCTCATCCAACTCAGGGTCGGGAGCTAATGCGATGAAGCGTTTCTGTCCAATCTCAGGAGAAATAGCAGAGATCGTAGAGTCCAATGACGAGATCATCGTCGAGCAGGTGAGACTTGGACGGTACATCCTGGACGCGGGTGCGCACTTAGCACTTTCATCTGACGCCGAAACAAGAAATCGCATGGCACGGTGGATCGCGGAATCCCACTCGCTCGGCATCGATATCCCAAGACTCACCGTCGAGCACGTTCATTTCTTCCAACGTCTCACGGATCTGGAGGCACGGATTTCGAGTTGGCATGAACGGCGCCACGAGATGAAATCAACAGATGACGAACGTCTTTGGAAGAAGCTGAGGCTCGAATGGAATTACAACAGCAATCACATCGAGGGAAACACCCTCACCTATCACGAGACCGAATTGCTGCTCATGTTCGGCCGCACGGCTGGAGGACACCCGTTACGGGATTACGAGGAGATGAAAGCGCACGACGTGGCCATCGACCACACCCGGCGACTCGCACAAGGGGAGCGGCTTCTGGGCGAGGGGGATATACGGGATCTGAACCAGATTCTGCTCAAGGAGCCGTTCTGGCAAACGGCTGAAACACCGGACGGCCAGCCGACGCGAAAGCGCATCGTTCCGGGTCAATACAAGGCACAACCAAACCATGTCCGAACCGCCACAGGTGAACTCCATCGATTCGCGGAACCTGAGGACACGCCTGCCCTGATGGCCGAATGGACCCGTAATTTCCGCCGGGACCTGGCGCGGCACGCGTACCCATTGCCCATGTTCCTCGCCGCATCACACTGGCGCTTCTTGCGGATTCATCCATTTGACGACGGCAATGGGCGCACGGCGCGGTTGCTCGCCAACTACGCACTGCTTCGGAAAGACCTTCCGCCCATCGTCATTAGAAGCGGAGAAAGAGACCACTACATTGGTGGACTTCAAAACGCCGATGTGGGCCGACCGCTACCGCTCGCCCACTTCATGCTGCAAAACCTTCTGAGGTCTCTTGATCTCGCCATTCGAGCCGCGAAGGGGAAATCGATCCGCGAACCCGAGGACATGGTCAAGGAAATCGGCATATTTGTGCGAAGAAAAAAGGGACCCGACCCGAACAAGTCCGATCTCGACATGCTCGATGACGTTTTTCTGATGCACGTGAATCCAGTCATTCAAATGTTGGACCGTCGACTTGGACCCTTGTCCGCGCTCTTTCGACGCTACAACGCATTTTCGTTCCTGTCACAAGGGTCGGACTCGGTCAACTCCAGTAGTCTGTTCGAGACGAAGAATTGGGAAAACACCAAGCAATCGCACCTCGTGAGGCCGGGCTTCAGCCTCAGCAACGAGCAGGAAATCACGCTCAAGCGAGAATATCGCTTCCAGGAATATGCCGGAACCGGGGACACCAGTTTCGACTTGACACGATCCGTGACCTGGAAACTGGGCTCCGAAGGATTCTTGTTTGAGATAACGACCAAGAGAGAAGGCCCCGCTGCAATGAGCCAACGGATCGCATATTCGGAACTCGAAGGCCACACCACAGCAATTGAACCGACGATCGACCAGATTTGCCGAAGCATGATGAATGAAATAGATGGCCGGTCGAAGGGACTGATTCAGTAGCTGAGAGCGTCCGGACTCGGACACCACCAAGGGTCGCCTATCCGGACCTGCCCAAATGACTGAATCGTGTGGGCCATTATTCGGATCTCGGGTTGTCGGACTTGTGGCGGGCTTCGACAAAATCTGAACGCGAAAATCCTCCCCGATCGATGCGCTCCGAGATGAGAAACTCGGGCTCGCGGATGTCATGGATCAACCAGATCTCCCCCCAGACCATCAGGTGACCGTCTCCGTAGACAATCTGACGTTCAGCTACGGGAGCAACCGGGTGCTGCACGGGTTGTCGTTCGCCCTGGGTAGAGGCGAGGTCGTCGGGCTGTTGGGACCCAACGGCGCCGGGAAGAGCACCACGATCAAGGCCCTGACGGGGATCCTGCCTCCAGACGGCGGGTCGGTTCGCGTCGCCGGCTATTCCATGCCCGGCGAGGCCGTGGAGGCCAAGAAACGGATCGGGTACGTGCCGGAGGCTGCGGCGCTCTTCGAAAGCCTGTCGGGACAGGAATTCCTGGAGCTCATGGGCCGCCTGCAGGAAGTGCCGGAAGAGCTGCTTCAATTCCGAATCGCCCGATTCCTCAAGCAATTCGACTTGACCGGAGTCCGCCTCCGGCGTCTGGACGGCTACTCCAAAGGCATGCGCCAGAAGGTGCTCCTGAGCGCCGCTCTCCTTCACAATCCCGACGTGCTGATGCTGGACGAGCCCCTCTCCGGTCTGGACGTCAACGCCGGGCTCATGGTTCGGGACCTCATCGCCGCCCTGGCCAAGGAGGGGAAGACCGTACTCTACAGCTCGCACGTCCTGGACGTGGTGGAGCGCGTGTGCGACCGCGCCCTGATCATTCACGAAGGCCATCTCATTGCGGACGGGTCGCTGGAATCGCTGAAGGCTTCCACCGAGAGGGGCCGTCTCGAAGATGTCTTTCGTCAACTGACCGATGCCGAAGGGACCGTGAGCGGGGTATCGGAAATCATCGAGGTTCTCCGGTCATGAAGGCGTATCTCATGAAGACACTTAGCTTGCTGGGCAGACGGCTCTTCCATGGCCCAGAGTACACAGCGCTGCTCCGACGATGCGGTATCGAGCCCCGCCGATACTGGATCCTTGTCGATCTGTTCGAGATGCTCGGCAAGCGGCAGGAAGTGGCTCAGACGGGTTCCGATGCCTACAGCATGCGCATCCTCGTCATCTTCTGGTTCTTTCTCTCGGGCGTATTGGGCGTTGTGATGGGAGCTCTCGGCGCCACCGCCGGAGTCTACCTCCTGGTCTTTCTCGCGCTCACCGCTTTCCAACTCAGCATGCTTCTGATCACCGAGATCGCCGAGGGCCTGGTGAATCCGGTCGAGGGACTGATTCTGGCCCATCAGCCGGTCAACGGCGCCACTTGGCTCGCCGCCAAGCTGACCCATCTCATCAAGATCGTCGTCTACGTGGTGGCGGGGGTCAACGGCGTGCCGGCGTTCATCCCCCTCCTCGGTCCCAGCGGAGAAGGATTCCGTCCATTCGTTTACCCCATCACGCATCTTCTGACTGCTCTCGGGGTCGGCCTGGTGGTCGGGTTCCTTTGTTGCAGCCTCTTCGGGTGGCTGGTTCGCTTCGTTCCCGTCCGGCGTCTCAAGGCGGCTGCGGCCATGGTCCAAGTCATCCCCATGTTAATTGCCGTGTGTTTTCAGTTTCTGAGTGCGTCGACGAACGAGCTGTGGGGTTGGGTCATGTCCATAGAGTTGCCTGAAGCCTGGCTCGTAATTGGAGACAAGGTTCCCGGGGGACCCCCGGCCCTGCTGGCCGTCGTGGCCCTTCCGCTTACGACGGTCGCCGTCGTACTCGGGGTACGGGCGCTGTCCGGGGATCACTTGATCCGGGTCTCGAGTCTGATGCATTCGGGGGCCAGGGTAGGCCAGCGGGATTGGAGACGATGGAAAGTCGGCCCATGGATCGCTTGGCATGCGGGCGGTCAGTCCGCCCGAGCCGGTTTCGACTATCTGTGCTCAATGGCTTTGAGAGACTGGCAGTTCCGGAAGAACATGGCCATGAACACGCCGCATCTGTTCATCTGCTTCATCGTCCTTCTCGTTGTGGGCGCCGAAACCACCCCCTTCGCCGCCGGCTTCGCCTACACTCACTTGCTGCCCCATCTGATCGGAACGATGGCTTTAATCACTTGCCTCTACCTGGGATATGGTAACGACCACAAGGCGGTCTGGTGGTTTTCCATCGTTCCGGACTCTTCGTTCCGTCCGTTCGTGAGGGGAATCCATGCCGGCCTCTGGTTCCTGCTGGTGGCCGTTCCCAACTTCGCCTGCCTCCTCGTGCTGGCTTGGTCCTGGGGTGTCAGGGATGCGCTGTGGGTCATCGCATTCAGCACCGCCGTCACTTCCTTTGATCTGGCAGTCGGCCTCAGACTGATCGACGGACTCCCCTTCGGAAAACAGACCCCGCCCGCTCGGGAGGTGGTAACGTTACCGATGACAATGATTTACCTTGTGGTTCTAAGTGTGGCCATCGGAATCCAGTATCTCGTGTTCCGTTCCGTCGTGGCGGTTGCGGCCGTGACGATCATCGTGAGTGTTGGGACATACTTTCTGACAAGATCGACGCTGGCCAATTTCGAGTCTCGCATCCGGCTCAGCCTGAATCCGGGTGCGGCGCGACAATTTCTCGCCTTCGTCCAACCGAAAACGCCATGAAGGACAGCAAGGGCCAAGTGCTGCTGGATGTGCGATCGACGCAAACCCGGATGAAGAAACCCCCTAAGTAGGCCCGTTACGGCTTTCATGGCGGCCGGCCCTCGCCGCCGTCAAGCCACCCGGTACGGTTCCAGCACCTCCCAATTCGGCTCCATGCCCAGTCCCGGGGTCTGGGGAACCCTCACGCAACCGTCCTCGTCAAGGGCCAGCGATTCCTCGAATATCTGCCCGTGCAACGGGTTCACCGTCTCGCGGTAGAACTCGAGGATCAGGCCGTTGGGAATGGCGGCCACCAGGTGGATGTGCACCTCCTGGGCGCCGTGGGGGGCGATGTGCAGGTCGTGGGCGGCTGCCAGAGAAGCCACGTTCATGAACTCGGTGATGCCGCCCAGGATCTGGGCGTCGGCGTTGAGAATGGACGCCGAACCGTGCTGGATCAGGTCGCGGAAGCCGTAGCGGGTGTATTCATTCTCTCCCGTGGCCACGGGAATGGAGGACGCCTGGGCGACCCGGGCGTGTCCCTCGTAGTCGTCCGGCGCCACCGGCTCCTCGAACCAGAAGACGTCGTAGGGTTCCATCTTCCTGGCGACCTCAACGGCCTGGTAGGCCACGTAGGCGTTGTTGGCATCGACCATCAACTTCACGTCGGGTCCGATGGTCTCGCGCACGACCCGAACCCGCTCCACATCCTGGTTGATCTCCACTCCGCCGATCTTCATCTTCACCGCCCGGGCGCCCAGCTCCAGGCTCTCCTCCATTTCCCGGGCCAACTCGCGGAGGCCCTTTCCCTCCTCGTAGTAACCGCCGGCGACGTAGGTGGGAATCCGGTCGCAAAAACCCCCCAGCAGCTTGTGAACCGGCATCCCGAGGGCC
>JAPOYZ010000164.1 GCA_026706325.1 Candidatus Aminicenantota bacterium | reverse complement strand
CGCAGGGCGGGGATGTTGCCGCCGAGCTGGACCATGTCGATGGAGGTGTCGGTGCCGGCGTCCCCGCTGCGAAGAGTGCGCGTTCGCCGATCTCTGCCCGAGAGTCGGGGTGCCTGCCCCGAAGTGAGAGAACATGAGGAGGGTTCCTCCTCGACTCTTCGACTATCGATTGCCATCAGTTCCCCAAGGCATGGAAATGGCCCAGTGGTCCGCTTCCCGCTCCCAGGCGCAGGGAGTGGCGGATCGCCTCCGTGACGTAGTCCTTGGCGCGGCGAACCGATTCCTCCAGTCCGTTTCCCTTGGCCAGGTGCGCGGAGATGGCGGATGCGAAGGTGCAACCGCTGCCGTGGGTATCCCGGGAGGAGAGACGAGGCCCCTTCAACCGGACCAGGCCGGTTCCGGTGAAAAGCAAGTCGGTCGAGCTCTCCGGGTCCCGGAAGTGGCCCCCCTTGATGACGACGGCTCGGGGGCCCATGTCCAGCAGCAGGCGAGCCGCTTGGACGGCGTCTTCCTCGGTGCCGATCTCTCGTCCGGTCAGCAGCTCTGACTCGTGCCGGTTGGGAGTGAGGACCAGGGTGAGGGGAAAGAGGAGAGATTTCATCCGTGAGACGGCTTCCCCGCCGGCCAGCGCGTGGCCGTATCCGCTCCGGATGACCGGGTCCACCACGACCCGCTCCAGGCGATGGAATCGGATCCTGTCCGACACCGCTTCCACGGCCTCGGGAGAGGGGATCATCCCGGTCTTGACGGAATCGACTCCCGGGTCCCGGACGGCGGCATCGATCTGGCGGGCGACATGGCCGGGAGGGAGGGGGAAAATCTCATGCACCCGGCGGGTGTCCTGCACCGTGGACGCCGTGATGGCGCTCATCCCGTGCACTCCCAGCGCCGCGAAGGTCTTCAGATCGGCCTGGATTCCGGCACAGCCGCCGCTGTCGGAGCCGGCGACGGTAAGTGCGCAGGGAATCGGCCTCACCGGGGCCGGTTCCCGGATCGCCCGCTGCCGCTGCGCAGCCGCAAGAGCCGGCGCCGGGCCTCGGCCAACACGTCCATGGTCTTGCAGTAGGCAAAGCGGATGAGTCGTTTTCCCTGCTGCCTGCCGGGGCGGTAGAAGCTGCTGCCGGGGACGGCCGCAACCCCGTAGTCCCGGACCAGCTCGGCGGCGAAGGCCACGTCGTCCTTGTCGGTCACCTGGGAGATGTCGGCCATGATGTAGTAGGCTCCGGCCGGTTTCCAAATCCGGAAACCCAACTGGACCAGCGCCTCCATGAGAAAGTCCCGGCGTTCGAGATAGTCGCGGGCCAACTGGTCGTAGTAGTCGGATTCCATCGCCAGAGCGGTGACTCCCGCCTCCTGCAGCGGCGCCGGGGAACCGACTGTCAGAAAGTCGTGCATCTTCCGGATGGCTCCGGCGAGGTGGCCTGGTGCGATGGTGTATCCGACGCGCCACCCGGTCACGCTGAAGGTCTTGGAGAGGGCGCTGATGGTCACGGTCCGCTCTCGCATCCCCGGAAGCAGGGCGATGGGCTGGTGGACGTGCCCGTCATACAGGATGTGTTCGTAGATCTCGTCGGTGAACACGTAGAAGTCGTAGCGGATCGCCAGCTCGGCGATGCGATGCAGCTCATCGTGGTTGAAGACTTTTCCCGACGGGTTGTTGGGAGAGTTGAGGATGAGGGCCCGCAGCCGGCCCCGGTCGCAGGCTTCGCGGATGGTTCCTTCCAGCACGTCGAAATCCAGAGCCCAGTCCGATTCCGACTCCAGGGATACATAGATGGGAGTCGCGCCGGCGATGATGGAATCGGGACCGTAGTTTTCGTAGAAAGGTTCGAACACCATGACCTGATCGCCTGGATTGACCAGGGCCAGCATGGTGGAAATCATGCACTCGGTGGATCCGCAGGCGACCGTTACCTCCACGTCGGGATCGACGTCCCATCCGTAGACCCGGCGGTACTTTTCGGCCACGGCCCGGCGAAAGGACGGCGCCCCCCAGGTGACGGCGTATTGATTGATGTCCTCCTGGATCGCCCGGCAAGCGGCATCCTTGACCACCTGGGGCGCGGCAAAATTCGGATAGCCCTGGGCCAGGTTGATGGCGCCATGTTCGTATGCCAGACGAGTCATCTCCCGAATCACCGACTCGGTGAATCGGGAGGCCTTCTCACCGATGTATTTGTTCAATTCAACTGCCTCGAATCCGGACCGCACGGTCCCGAAAAGCGCCGCGCTCCGGGAACCTCCCGAAAAGAGTACGCTTGCAATGGTCCGTCCCGCAAGAGCCCGCCGGGGGCGTGCGCGCGGATGGGACCCGCCGCCGAAACTTGACTAACCCTCGCCGGGTTGGCTATGTCATGGGCCGGAAAACGCGGTCGCTGGAGTGGGTCTGCGGAGAAATGTCATGAAGAGCCTGACGATTCTGGGGGGAGGAAACACCGCATTTGCCGCCGCCGCCAATTTGAGCCTGCGCGGCTTCCGGGTGACGATCTGCGAGCATCCCGACTTTGCGCACACGCTCGAACCGGTCCGGGCCGGGGGCGGGATCGTGCTGGACGGCGTGGCGGCTCGAGGCCGAGCCCCCATACACGCCCTGACCACCGATTTCCGGGAGGGGCTGCAAAACGACCTGCTCCTGCTCATCGTTCCCGCGTATGCCCACCGCCCCTTCGCCCTGGCCTGCGCCCCCTACCTGAGAGAGGGCCACACCCTGGTCCTGCTTCCGGGAACGCTGGGGACTCTGGAGTTCCACACCCTGTTACGGGAGAAAGGCCGGGATCTGTCGCGGATCACGCTGGCCGAGACCGATACGGCGCCCTACGTCTGCCGGAAGCTCACCCCCGACTCGGCCCATATCTGGGGAGTCGTCTCCGCGTTGGGTCTCGGCGTGCTCCCGGCGTCGGAAACGGGCCGGACCAGGGACCTGCTGCGGTCCATTTTCACAGTTGACGGTCTGGGTGGGCCGGACGGGGAAGACAACTCGGCCGTCTCTTGCTACGGCAACGTTTTCGAGTGCGGTCTGAGCGCCATGAACCCCGTGGTTCACCCTCCCGGAGTCCTCATGAACGCCGGACGGGTGGAGTATTCCAGAGGAGATTTCTACTTCTACGAAGAGGGAGTCACGCCGGGCGTGTGCAATGCCATCTACGGCGTCGACCGGGAACGCCGGCAGGTGGGCCGGGCACTCGGATTCGAGCTTTCGGTGGTGGATGAGGCCTTTTTCCTCGCCGGTTTCGGTCCCCGGGGTGACCTCTGGAGCACCATCAACGGCAGCCGCATGCTGACCCAGTTGAGGGCTCCCGGTGAACTGAACACCCGCTGGCTGACCGAGGACGTGCCCTATGGACTGGGAGCGTGGAGCTCTCTGGGCCGGCACTTGGGAGTGGCGACCCCACTCATGGATGGATTGGTGGCGCTCGCGTCAGCGGCGCTGGGTGAGGACTTCAGGGCCTCCAGCCGGACCGTCCGGCGGCTGGGAATCGCCGGGATGGGACGGGGCCAGTTGCTCCGCTTCGCGGAAACCGGGGAGATGCCGGAATGAGGGGGTGCCGGATCGCCGAGTCCAGCGTCGGCGGGATCAAGAGCCTGGTCCTGGAGAACGGGCACCTGGAGGTGGTCGTCCTGGTGGGGAAGGGGACGGACATCTTCTCCTTTCGCCATCGCGCCAGCGGCACGGACTTTCTTTGGAAGGCTCCTTGGGGGGTGCGGGATCCCGCCACCACCATCCAGGACACGGCCAACCCGGCTTCTTCCTTCCTCGACTACTACTTCGGAGGCTGGCAGGAGCTCTTTCCCAACGCGGGGGCCGCCTGCACCTACCGGGGTGCCGAACTGGGAGTTCACGGCGAGGCCTGCAAGGTGCCCTGGACCTGGCGGATCGTGGAGGAAACCTCGCGCAGGATCTCGGTCCAATTCCGGACCCGCATGGTGCGGACCCCGTTTTTGCTGGAAAAGCGGCTGACCCTGGAGACCGGCCGGGCCACGCTCCTGATCGAGGAGACGGTGACGAACGAGGGTGCGGACGCCGCCGATTTCATCTGGGGCCACCATCCGGCCCTGGGGGCTCCCTTCTTGAGCGAACATTGCCGCCTTTTTACGCCGGCGCGGGTGGTGGAGACGGATGACTCCAACCTCTTCCTGGCCCCCGGGCGGCGTTTCGAGTCCTATCCCATGGTCGAGACAGTGGACGGGAAGCCGTTCGACGTCTCCCGGGTCCCGCCCCCGGCGGCGCGGGTCACCATGCAGAGCTTCCTGCGGGAGTTCCCGGAGGGTTGGTACGCCCTGGTCAACCAGAAGAGCGGACTCGGGTTCGCCATGTCCTGGGACCGGGAGGTGTTCCCCTGCCTCTGGCTCTGGGAGGAACTGTGCGGCTCCGCGGACTATCCATGGTGGGGACGATGTTACGTGGCCGGGATCGAGCCCAATACCACGCCGACGGGCGGAGGTCTGGCCGAGGCGGTGCAAAACGGGACCCAACACCGGTTGCCGCCGGGAAAATCGCTCCACTCCGTTCTGTGCGCCACGGCTTTCGAGGTCCAGGGAGAACCGCGGCGCGTCGACCCCGAGGGCCGGATCGAGTATTGAACCGGAGGCCGACGTGGAGGTCGGCATCAAAGCGCAACTAGGGAGGATCTGATGCAGAGCAGAACCGGGTTTCCCCTGCTGGCCGGCATGTTCTTGTTTCTGGCCGGCTCGGTCGAGGTTTCAGGCAGCGAAGTGCGGCACCTCGGCGGACGGCTGCAACTGTTTCTGGATGACTGGCTCGTCGAGTCCAGCAACGACGTTCGCCGTGTGCTCCACCGTCCCGAGCGCCGCGAAGTGGCGATTCGGGTCGACCGGCCCTGGGAAGACATCTACATGTACAACCCGGTGGTCATCAAGGACGGGCATCGCTACCGCATGTGGTACCGCGCCAAATACCTGGCGAGGCCCTTTCTGACCGCATACGCTGAGAGCCTGGACGGCATCCATTGGGTGAAGCCCAACCTGGGACTCATCGAATTCGACGGCTCTCGCGACAACAACATCATCTGGCCCATTGCCGGGGCGGACGGGAGGTCGTTCTCCGTTTTCAAGGACGAAAACCCCGATGCGCGGGCCGATGCGCGGTACAAGGCCATCACCAATCTGAACGAGATCACCGAGTCGGGGAAACGGCGGGCGGTGATCTACGGACTTGGCTCTCCCGACGGCTTGCGATGGCGGCATCTTCACAAGGAGCCCATGGTGAAGGCCCTGGTGGAAGACCCCCAGTTCGATTCCCACAACATCGCCCTCTGGGACTCGGTGCGACGGCACTACGCCATCTACGCGCGGGGCTGGTACCGGAAGGGCTTGCCTCCCCCGGGTTCGGACCGGGTGGGCCGCACCGCGCACACGGTGACCATGAAGCTTCCCTCGGGAGAGACGCGGGAAATGACCCATATCCGGGACATTCGCCGTTATGTCTCCAAGGACTTCGCGAATTGGTCGCCACAGGAGTACATCGGATTGGGCGGAACGCCGTTGGAACACCTCTACAAGAACTCCGCGACTCCCTACTACCGGGACCCCGGCCTCCTGCTCATGTTCCCGAAGCGGTTTCTTCCCACGCGAAAAGCCGATCCGGACTGGGAGCACATCGGTCTTTCCGACATCGTCTTCATGTTCAGCCGCGACGGCCTGAACTTCGACCGCCGTTACATGGAGGCTTTTCTTCGTCCGGGCCGGGACCCGTTGGCCTGGCACGAACGTTCCATCCACGTGGGCACCGGTCTGGTCCCCACCGGAGAACGGGAGATGTCCCTCTACTTCATCGAGCACGGCAAGACAGCTCGGATGTCCATCCGGCGGGGAGTGTTGAGAGTGGACGGCCTGGCATCGCTGCGGGCGCCCTATTCGGGAGGGACGGTCCTGACCCGTCCCCTGACCTTCTCCGGTTCCCGCCTGGTGCTCAACTACTCCACCTCGGCCGCCGGCCAAATCCGGGTTGAGGTCCAGGACGAAACGGGGGCGCCGCTGCCGGGATTCGGGATGGAGGACTGTCCCGAAATCTACGGAGACGAGATCGAACGGGTCGTCGCCTGGCGGACCGGTTCCGACCTGACCTCCTTGGCGGGGCGCACCGTGCGCCTCAGGATCGAGATGAAGGACGCCGACCTGTTCTCCCTGCGGTTCCGGTAGGCGAAAGGAGTCCTGAATGAATGCAGCGACGCGATTCCAACGCCGCCCTCTGGCCGGGAACCAGGCGTCCGGCATCGGGAGCTCCAGGGGGAGAAGGGCCTTCTTGAAGGCCGCCGCCCTGGGAATCTTTGGAGTTGCGGCCGAATGTCTGCGGGCTCAGGTTCGTGGCCACGAAGGACCGGCTTGGTTTCCATTGGAGGATCTCTATCGCCGGATCCGGCGGTTGGGCCGCGAGCACGGAGACTTTCTGAGGCTGGAGGATTTGGGGAAGAGCGTCCAGGGCCGTCCCCTGGTGGCGGTCCGCCTGAGCGACTGGTCCATCCCCGGCGAGCACAAGGAGCACGTCCTCCTCACGACGCTCCATTCCGGAGGCGAGCGGATCGGCCCCAGCGCCATGTTGGAACTGGTGGAGTGGCTGCTCTCGGGACATCCCCTGGCCCGCCGGATTCTCGCCCGCCAGGAGGTGGTATGCATCCCCATCGTCAATCCGGACGGATACGTGAGCGGCAGCTTCCACAATGCCAACGATCTGGACCCCTACAACAACTGGACCCTGGAGGGCCCGGTGCAGCCCGAGAATCATCCGGAGGCCGTAGCCGTCAAGCGTCTCATGGATGAACTGCAGCCTGAAGTGCATGCGGACATGCACGGCTCCTTCCTCGAGTTCTACGGCTCCATCCACGCGGATACGGCGGCCGCCTACTCCAACGTCTCACTGCGTCCGTATCATCACGAGATTATGCGGCTCATGAACGAGGCGGCGTTGGAGGAGGGCTACCCGGCCGACTGGCTGGAGGAGGACTCGGAGCGCATGTTCTGGGGTCCCGATCTGGACGGGATGCGGGAGAAGACCTGGAAGGGCCGGCCCCGGGTCTATGCCGCCACCTATTGCTACAACCGCTACCACTCGCTGGTGACGGCCAACGAGAATGCGTGGGAACGAAGCGCCCTGCTCCGGTATCGTCGGCTGCTCCAAGTGGGGAACGAAGTCTGGCCCGGGGAGTACTATCCTGGTTATCCGACCCGGGTGATGATGGGCAACGACCTGCATCGCTTGACCGCCTACGGAACCACGGCGGGCGCCCGCCGGAGGAGCCGGGTGGAACTGTGGAACATGTTGCGTCAGCTCAGCTTCGGCTTCGACTGGCCGGAGGTCGAGGGCATGGCGCTTTGCGTCTGTACCACCTCCCGGGAAGCGGCCCGCAAATGGTTGGGGGACAATACGCTCCTGGGCATGCTCTCCCGTATCGAGGGCCATCCCGGGATGAACCTGGAGCCCATTCGGCGCCTGGTCCATCGGCATCCCCTGGACGACGGCAAGCGCCCGGCGCGCTTTCTGGTGGAGGGGGGCGGCGCCAAGTTCTACCGGCAGGACTCCGGCCCCGACCAATTGGAGGCGGAGGAAACCGGTCCCGTCCGCCACGGGATCTGCGTGCGCTTGCGGATCCCGTACCAGAACGCCCGCATCCTCGATCTGAGGCTCAACGGACACGCCGTGAAGCCGTCCGAACTGGATGGTTTCGTTACCTGGGTTGCCCGGGGATTCGCCCATGTCCAGGTCGCAATTCCTCCCAGCAAGACACAATCGGAAGAGATCTTTCTCGTGACCTGCGAATATGACCCCCGTGAGCGGCGCCGGCAGGGGAAGGTCCACTTCACGAACTGAAATTCTCGAATAATGAAGGGTGGAGAGACGAGACAGGTCTTTGAGGAGCATGCACCTTGAGAATCCAGGGATGCACGGGGCGTTGGCCCATCTTCGGGGATGACCTTTGAATTCCGCGTCGATCCGCATGAGATGAACCCATCGAAATAAAGGTTGAATCGTGGCTGCAAGCGAGTCCAAGAACGGCGTCATCGCCTTCCTCTTCGAAAACTCCGTATTTCTGATCGCCGGAGCGTTCGGCGCGCTGGTGTGGGCCAACCTGGACCACGACGCCTACCACCACCTGGTCCACCTGAAGCTGTTCGAGGACACGTTGTTCGGGACGCTGAAGGCCGACGGCACGCGTGTCTTCGACCTCCACTACCTGGTCAACGACGTACTGATGGCGTTCTTCTTCGCCATCGCCGGCAAGGAGGTCTGGGAAGCCACCCTTCCCGGCGGTCCTCTCAGCAGTCCCAGGCGGGCCGCCGGTCCCCTCGTTGCGGCGGTGGGCGGTATGGTGGCGCCGGCCGTTCTCTACCTGTTGGGCGCGGCTCTGGTCGGTCGCTTCGATGATCTGTCCAATGGCTGGGCCATTCCCTGCGCTACCGACATCGCCTTCAGCTACATGGTGGCCAGGATCGTCTTCGGCGCCGGCCATCCCGCGATTCCGTTCCTGTTGCTCCTGGCGATCGCCGATGACGCCATGGGCCTGCTGATTCTCGCGGCCTTCTACCCGCAGGGGGAAGTCCAGATGCTGTGGATGTTCCTGGCTGTCGCGGGCGTGGGAGTCGCATTCCTGTTTCAGCGCCTGCGCCTCCACAGCTTCTGGTGGTATCTGGCCATTCCCGGCTCGCTCTCATGGATCGGCTTCGCCTTGGCCGGACTGCACCCGGCTCTGGGCCTGTTGCCCGTCATTCCGGCCATGCCTCACCACCACTCCGACCGGGGCCTCTTCGATTGGAAGGAACTGGAGGCGACGGACACGCTGAACGAATTCGAGCATTGGTGGCAGAAGCCGGTGGAGTTGATCCTGATGCTCTTCGGCCTCTTCAACGCCGGCGTGCTGTTGAGCGCCGTGGATTCCCCCACCTTCCTGGTCCTGATCGGGCTCCTTGCGGGCAAGCCGATCGGCATCTGGGGCGGAGCCATGGTGGTGGCCAGAGGATTCCGGTTGGGACTCCCCGACGGGATCGGCTCCCGGGATCTGGTGGTTGTGGGGTTCGCCGCCGCCATCGGGTTCACCGTGGCGCTCTTCGTGACCACGGTGGCATTCCCCCCGGGACAGATCCAGGACGCCGCCAAAATGGGCGCGCTGGGTTCCTTCGTCGCGGCCCTGCTCACATACGTCGTGGCCCGGACCACGGGCATCAAGCCGAATCCTGTGAAATAGAGGTCGTCTTGCGGCGTTCGGACTACGCCAGCAGGGGCTTCACCACTTCCCCGTGGATGTCGGTGAGCCGGTAGTGGCGACCCTGGAACTTGAAGGTGAGCTGAGTGTGGTCGATTCCCAGGCAGTGGAGGACGGTGGCCTGGAAATCGTGGACGTGGACCGGATCCTTCACCACGTTGTAGCTGAAGTCGTCCGTCTCGCCGTAGCTGATCCCGGGACGGATGCCGCCTCCCGCCATCCACATGGTGAAACAGCGGGGGTGGTGGTCGCGCCCGTAGTTGTCCTCGGTGAGCCGGCCCTGACAATAGACGGTTCGTCCGAACTCGCCGCCCCAGATGACCAGGGTCTCGTCCAGCAATCCCCTCTGCTTCAGGTCGGTGACCAACGCCGCTGAAGCCTGGTCCGTGTCCTGGCACTGTCCCCGGATCTGGAGGGGAAGGTTTTTGTGCTGGTCCCAACCCCGGTGGTAGAGCTGGACGAAACGGACGCCCGCTTCGCTGAGGCGCCGGGCCATTAGGCAGTTGGCGGCGTAGGTTCCGGGTTTTCTGGAGTCGGGGCCGTAGAGTTCGAAGATATGGTCCGGCTCGTTGGAGACGTCGGTCAGCTCGGGAACCGAGAGCTGCATCCTGTAGGCCATTTCGTACTGGCTGATCCGGGTCGTGATCTCGGGGTCGCCGATGATTTTGGCTCGCATCCGGTTCAGTTGTCCGATCCCGTTCAGCATAAATCTCCGGCTGCCGTTGTCCATGCCAGGGGGGTTGGACAGGTACAGGACCGGGTCTCCAACCCCTCTGAACTTGACGCCCTGGTGTTCGGACGGAAGGAATCCGGCCCCCCAGAGGCGGGAGAAGATGGGCTGGGGATTCGGCCTGCTCTTGCCAATTGAAACCATGACGACGAAGCTGGGAAGGTCCTGGTTCTCGCTTCCCAGCCCGTAGCTGAGCCAGGCGCCGAGGCTGGGACGGCCCGGCTGCTGGCTTCCGGTCTGAAAGAAGGTGATGCCCGGGTCATGATTGATGGCTTCGGTGTGCAGCGTCCTGACGATGGCGATGTCGTCCACGATTTGGGCAGTGCGGGGCAGGAGTTCGCTCACCCAGGCGCCCGACTCCCCGTGCCGGGAGAATTTGAAGAGGGACGGAGTCACGGGAAGGGTCTTCTGCCCCGAGGTCATGCCGGTGATCATCTGGCCCCGACGCACCGAGTCGGGCGGGTCCGTTCCCCGATGCTTCTCCAGT
>JAPOYZ010000089.1 GCA_026706325.1 Candidatus Aminicenantota bacterium | reverse complement strand
CCCGTTAGAGTATCGGCGCCTGGTGGAACGCTGGACCCAGGCCGTGGAGAAGGGAATCGACCCGTTCCAAATCGCCGTGGATCACGCCCACGAGCTGGGGATGGAGTTTCACGCTTCCTACCGGTTCGCCGAGGGAATGGGTCCGTTTCATTTCTCTCCGCCTTTCGAGGAGATGAACCAGGGAGGTTTCTACGAGAATCATCCCGAGTTGAGGGCCATCCGGCGGGACGGGAGCCGCGCGCCCCGGATTTCACTGAGCTATCCCGAGACGCGCCGCTACCTGGTGTCTCTGTTTCGGGAGATGGCCACCTATCCGGTGGATGGAATCTGTCCCCTGTTCAATCGGCGCCCGCCCTACGTGGAATACGAAGAACCGCTGGTTGACAGCTTCCAGGAGAAGTACGGCCAGGATCCCCGGCAACTGGAGGAGAGGGACCCGAGGTGGCTGAACCATCGGGCGGCCGTCATGACCGAATTCGTCCGGGACCTGAGACGGATGTTGGATCAGGTGGCCGAGGAGCAGGACCGAGCCAAGAAGCTGTCGGTCTGGGTCTTCGGACGGCGGGACGAAAACCTCTACTGGGGTCTGGACGTGGAGCGTTGGATCCGGGAGGGCCTGGTGGACACCGTCGTGCCCTACACCTCGGCGGAGGATCTCTACAGTTGGGAACTGGCCTGGGAGGAACCGGACGACGTCCGGTATTGGCTGGACCTGACCCGGGGGACCTCGTGCACGGTGACGTTCAACATCATGCCCCGGCATCTGAGCGCGGAGCAGTATCGTCGCAAGGCACGCCAGCTCTATGCCCTGGGAGTCGAGTCGCTGGTCTTCTGGGATACCGCCAAGGTCTGGGGTCCCGAATTCGACGCCCATTCGGCCTATTTCTGGGGTTACGGCACGTCGCTGCAGGATCTGAGGCGCCTGGGGCATGTCGAGGAACTGGAGGCCTGGGCCGAGTCGGGCGAGCCGCCCATCCGGATGTCCGGCAGCCGGCTCAAGAAGATCGGCGATTGGGAGATGACGTTCATCGCGGAGTAACGTCATTCCCGCCGGGCGCCAATAAACACAGGCTGGACCCAACGCTCCTTACCGTCAATGCGAGTATGCGGAAGGAAATCGTTTTTCGAGTGCATTGGCCGGATCACCTGGAGTACGGGCGGGGCGAGGCTCGTCTGGACAGCCGGGACCGGTTGGATGCGGCAGTCGCCTATTTGAGGGAGCGCTTCGGAGTCTGCCGGTTCTACTGGCGGGTGGACCACTGGTTCATTCAGCGGTATTGCCATCAGCGAACGGACGACCCGGAGGTATCCCGGGGTTGGTCCCGTTTCTGGGAGGGACTGGCTACTTCCCGGATTCGGGACGTGTCTGATTTCGTTGAGGTGACGCGCGCCGCGGGAGCGCAGGCGTATCTCTATCTGCCATTTCTGGATGAGGGCCTTCCCCAGGATCTACTCTACCGTCCCCGCGGGACGCCATATCCCTATCAGAGCCGTTTTTCCTCAGCCCATCCCGAGTATGTCGAGGTGGACCGCTCCGGCAGGGACCGCCATTGGGGAGTTTTCTGCTACTCCTACCCGGAGGTCCGCCGGTACCGTCTCGAGATGCTCCGCCATCTGTTGGCCGAAGCTCCGGCCGACGGGCTCCATCTTTGCACCCGTTCCTACGTGTTGCCGGCGGCATACGGCGACCAGTTCGGCTTCAACCGCCCCGTCGTGGAGGAGTACCGCCGCCGCCACGGCGTGGACATCCTGCACCGCGACTTCGACTTGGAATCCTGGAGGAGGCTGCGCGGAGAGGCGCTGAGCCGGTTTCTCTCTGCAGTGAAGGCACTGCTCCATCCCGCCGGGCAGCGCCTCTCCCTGGCCGTCCCCCGGGGGAACTACCTGGGGCCGCCCTACGGCAACCTGCACCTGAATTGGCAGAAGTGGGTCCGCGACGGCCTCGTGAACGTCATCAGCGGCCGGCAACTAACGGAGGGGCTTTCCGGGTACGGGTACCTGTGCAACGGTGAGGACGGGATCGGACTGAATCCTCTGGAGCAGGATCTGGCCCGAGTCTACGGACCCGTCTGCCGGCGAGCGGGTTGCCGCCTCTATCTGGGGGCAGGGGTCGATCTGAACCGGCGGGAACCGGACGCGGAGCAATTGGAAGACCTGGCCCGGCTGGCCGGGTTCGACGGTTTCGTCTTCACCACCGGGAACCTGGGGGAGCGTTTTTCCTTCGACAAGAGGGGCCGTCCCATCAACTGGACCATCGAAGCGCTGGATCTGGGAGCGGGGACTTTTAGTCCCCCTTAACCTCTGATCGGCGGCTGGGACGCCGTCGTGGCTAGCCGCGCTCCAATACCGCCGACGCCGACGCGCTCCAGTCATGGAGTTTATTTCTTAGAATTGAATCAGTGCCGTTTTCACTTAATCAATTCGCAAGAAGGATGAGCACTGCCATGTTCAAACGTTTTCTTCCGACGGCGTTGCTGGTCTTCGGAACCTCCCTCTGGGCGCAAGATTCCGAACCGGTGGTCTACCCCCACCTGGTGGTGGGAGGCGGCTTCCAGGTGGTAGTTCTGACCACCAATCCCACCGACCAGTCGTGGGAGGGTTCGATGCGGCTGCCCGATTTCGGTGCCGGGTCGGGCCGGTCCTGGACCCACAACGGGGACGATCGCACCGGCAGCGATGCGGCTCCGTTGGACCTGGAGCCTCAGGCCACCATGCGCCACGTCCTGGCGGCTCCGGCCGGGTCGCCCATCTGGTCCGGCGTATTCCAGATCGAGGGCGGGAACGGTTCACCGGCAACCGATCTGGCCGTGACCTTCTTCCTCGAATATTGGCTGGAGGACGAGTTGGTGGACATGGTGGGGGTGGCCGCGTCTCCCGCGGCCCACCGTGTGAGCATCCCGGTCGAGGTGTCTCCATCGACGTCGACCGACACCGGTATCGCCATCCGCCGTCCCCGGTTGGACGAGGCGGCGGGGGATGATCCGGCGCCGTTCCAGATGACGCTCTTCGATGAAGAGGGTGAGTTACTGGACACCATTCCCGTGGAGGCGGAGGGCGCCCGGTTCGCCAGCGAGTTTTTCCCCGATCACGCGGGTCAAGGGGAGTTCATCGGTTCGATTCTCTGCGAATCGCACGACCCGTTTCACCTGGTGGCGCTGCGGCAGCGGCTGCTGGAGGGAGGACGGTTTCACCTGACCGGAGTCCCGGCCGCAATCCTCCCCGGCACTCCACCCGAAAGACCCCAGATTGCGGCCACGGCCCGGTACCGGGTCCGCTTCAACGCCACTTGGAGCCGCACCACCCATCCGAACGAGTTCCCGTCCAGGCCTCATTTCTCGGGACTGATCGGGGGTACCCACAACGACCAGGTCAAATTTTGGGATTCCGGACAGAACGCTACTCCGGGCATCAAGAACATGGCTGAGACCGGCGGCCAGAGTCTTCTGGCGAATGAAGTCCGGGCCGCCATTCAGGCCGGAACCGCCGAACGCGTCATCCTGGGCGGCGGCATCAGTAGTTCGCCCGGATTGGTCTCCTTGGAATTCGAGATCAGCCGGGACTTTCCTCTCGTGACGCTGGTTTCCATGATCGCCCCCAGCCCCGACTGGTTCGTGGGGGTGCATGACCTGAGTCTTCTCGACGCGGGAGATTGGTTCGAGGAACGGACGGTCGAACTCTTCCCCTACGACGCCGGCACCGATAGCGGTGTGTCCTTCAACTCCCCCGACGCGCCTACGGTTCCGCCGCAGCCGATTCGAAGGATCACGGAACCTCCCCTCGGAAACGGCCGGACGGCGGCCCCCCTGGGAACCTTCACCTTCAGCCGAATTCAAGAATAAGGGTCTGACCGGCTCGGGCGTGTCCGAGGTGATCCCGATTCGCGTCGGAGGAACCTACTTCCAGTCCCAGCGGCCTGGGCTGATCCAGTCGGCGGAGCTGGCCATGTCGGCCGGCTTGTGATCGCCGTCGTCCCGGAACTTGCAGGTGTTCCGGTCCGTGAACAGGCGACGCACACGCGGCGGAAGCAGTTCCAACTCCTCGGGGTCCCAAGCCGGCACTTTCTCCTGGATGGGGCCGGACCAGGCCGGACGGTACCCCAGTTGCAACATCTCTCTGGACCGCCGTCCCACGTTGGCGTAAGTGCCGTGGAAGACGCGAGGGTGCAGGACCAGGGCCGATCCGGCCGTCGCGGTGACCATCACCAGGTCCGGATGGTCGCGGTAACGCTGGTAGGGGTTGGCCTGGTGATGCAAGGATAGATGGGACCGGGGGAGAACGCTGAAGGGCGAGACATCGGGGGTCAGGTCGTCCAGGTAGTAGAGGACCTTGACCATGACCGGACAACTGCACTCGTAGCCGAAGATCTCCGATCCGTAAGGTTGCCCGTCGGTGTGGAGGCTGATCCCCGGGTGCCCCGGCTCGGACCGGGCGTACAGGTAGGTCATGAAAACGATCTCGTCCCCGAACATCCTTTCCAGGAATGCCACCATGGGCTCATGGGCGATGAGTTCCGTGATGGCGCCCCCCTGGCTGCCGAAGCGATAGGGCTCCCAGTCGGAGCCCGGGTAGGGGTTGTGCCCCGGCTGCAGCATCCGGTCCCGTTGGTGCACGCTGTAGGGCATGGGGAAGGTCTCCAGTCGCGCCGTTTCCGACTTGAGCCGCCGCACCTCATCGGGCGGCAGCATGTTCGGCATGAGCAGATAACCCTCCACCTCGATCTGGTAGAGCTGCTCTCCACGGGTCAGAGCGCTCCAATCCCGGTCGTCGATGCGTGCTGATTTCATGGCCCTTGATCTTTTCTCCCAGCCGGAAGATTTGCCCCTCCCGATTCGCCGACTCAGTATACTTTGACACGGACCGCGAAGCACGACGTTACAAAATGCTTGCGTACCGGCTAAACGTGATCGGTAGCAAGACCCGATTGCTGGATGCTACTGTAGGAACACTTCCCATTCAGGATTCGGCGAGGATGGAAACAATATTCTGCGAGGATCCGGTTTCTCTTACTGACCTGAAGGTTGATCCAGGTCGAGTGGTCAAGCAGGCGCTGGATGCACACCGACCGGTACTCGTGACCAGCCACGGTCGAAGCGTCGCCGTGGTTCAGTCGGTCACAGACTACGAGAGGACCGAAGAAGAGCAGATTTTCATGCGGGCCGTCGTCGCCGGGCTTGCAGACCTTGAAGCCGGACGGGAGGTCGCCTTGGCTGACGCCAAGGCGCGGCTCGGTCTCAAATAGCCGAATGGGGGCACTCTCCATTCGATTCGCAGATTCCGCGGTCGCGGATCTGGAAGCGCTCAGGACTTGGTATTCGGACCAGGGTGTGCCTGAGATTTGTCCCGACTTCTGCAGGAGCATTCCGACGGTGAAAGTCGAATTGATGGAACAGGCTGCCGATCTGTTGAGCATGGGGAGGCTGGAACTCAAGCGAATGGGCGGGCTGCCCGATCCGCTCCGGCCCAGGAGCGAGGCCGAGGCCTACGCCATCCAGGAACTGCTGCATTCCCGCTATATACACACTGGCCTGGGGCCTCGGGTGGGTTACAAGATCGGCTGTACGACGGCCGTCATGCAGAAGTACCTGGGAATTGACAATCCCTGTTCCGGGGGAGTTTTCGGATCAACAGTCAGGCGGGCATCCGGGCTGTTCGAACACGACAGATTTCTGCACGTGGGCGTGGAATGCGAGTTGGCGGTCTCCCTGGGTCGCGACCTCAAGCCGGTGGGTCGCCTCCACGACAGGGAGACGGTTGCGTCATCAGTGGAATCGGTGATGGCTGCGATCGAGGTGGTCGATGATCGCTGGGTCGACTATTCGTCGATCGATACGCCAACACTGATCGCCGACGATTTCTTTGGCGCCGCCTGCGTGCTGGGTGAGCCCGTGACCGATTGGTCCTCAATCGACTTGCAGGGCATTGGCGGGTCCATGTCTGTGAACGGCGAGCAGCTGGGCAGTGGCCGGGGAGCCGATATCCTGGGCCACCCCCTGGAAGCGCTCGCCTGGTTGGCCAACTCCCAGGAAACGCGTGGGAGCTACTTGAGGGCCGGCGAGTTCGTGGTGTTGGGGAGCCTCGTCCAGACCCGCTGGATCCAACGAAGCGATCTGGTGCAGATCGATATCGACGGGCTGGGCAAGGTCAAGGCGCGCTTTCTGTAGCCGATCCACTATTGGGGATGCTGGGGTTCCTGTAACTTGGGGGTTGGAGTTTCAGCCTGAGATTCGACGGCACTCGAATTACTCGTCGGTGAACTCGGCCCCGGACTGTTAGAATCCGGGTCGGTTTCGAGCTTCAAGGGTCACTCATTCATGGAAAAACCAATACGTCCATCGCTGTTCGTCCTTCTGCTGCTTCTTGCCGCCGGTTCCGGTTCGATCGGGGCGGAGACCAAAGAGGTTCCGCTGACCCAGATTCCCCTGCTGGGCAACTACGTCATGAACAAGCCGGTGGCTCCCCACCTGGGGGACGCCGCCGAGTTCGCCATCCGGCTGCTCCAGTGGTCGGACACGAATCGGCCCTCCATCCTCAAGGTTCAGCGCATCATCAAGGGAGAGACCTACGCCCAGGAATGGGGAGCCAATCTGAACTACGACCCGCTGCCCTTGGAGGGCGTGGTCGATCTGATGAGCGACGCCTATCAGCAGTTGGAGAGTCCGCGCCTGGTGAAACTGGACGTCTCGGACCGGATCGATGTCCTTCAGGCGCCCGAACGGTTGGACCTTCTGCAATCGCTGGTGATCCCCGTCCCCTTCGTCGTTCGGAATTCGGGAACCGGTCAGGTCCAGGTGACGGTCCGCAGCGGGACCGAGGGTGTGAAAGTCCAGGAAGAACCCCGGACTCTCGACGCGGGACAGAGTCTGGGCTGGTTCGTCCCCGTCTCACTGGAAGGATGGAGCGGCGGTGCGGTAGGGCTGAAGCTCGATGCCGGAGCTCTGTCGGAGGAGATTTCGCTTCCCACCCGGGCTTGGGACTCGGGGACGGTGAAGGTCAGAGTCCTGGATGAAAACGGACGGCCGACTCAGGCCCGCGTGTATCTCAACGGACCCGACGGAAAGTCGTACACACCGGCGGGAGCTCAGCCTCACATCACCAACGGCGACTACCGCCAGCCCTATGGCGGCGAGTACTACTTCTACGCCGACGGCGGTTTCGAAGTAGGCGTTCCGGCCGGAACCGTCTCCCTGGAGGTGGTCAAGGGTCTGGAATACGCCCCGTTGGCCCGAAAGGTACAGGTCGCCAAGGGGCAGGCCAAGGAGGTGGAGTTTCGGTTGAAACGGACCTGGGACATGGGCGCCAAGGGTTGGTGGTCCGGCGACACTCACCTCCATGCCAACCTCTTCCACGATCCCATCACCGGAGCGGACGACCGGATCAAGCCCAAGGACGTGCTCTTCGTGGTGAAGGCCGAAGATCTGAACGTGGCCCATATGCTGGCCTGCAACAGCGAGGACGGGTACGTCTACGAGCGCAAGCGGGTGGAGGGGCGGCCCAACGCCCTCTCGGAAGAGCGGCACATCCTCTACTGGAACGAAGAGATGCGCAACCTGCGCCTCTACGGTCACATGGGCTTCCTGAGGATCAAGAGCTTCGTGGAGCCGGCCTTCGTGGGCTGGCCCGGTACCACCCATCCCCAGGACGACCCGGCCAACTACTACCAGGCCGTCAAGGCCAAGGCGCAGAACGCCGCCGTCATCTACGTTCACCCCGGTCTCCCCAGCGAGTACCCGGTGGACATCGCCCTGGGAGTCGTGGACACCATAGACGTCATGTGCCAGGGCGACGAAGAGAAGAACACGGCCCACTGGTACCAGCTCCTGAACGCCGGATTCCGCTGCCCCATCTCGGCAGGGACCGACAGCTACCTCGACCTGCCCTACCATCTCATCCCGGGAGCGGGACGGGTCTACGTGAAGTCGGGTCCCCGGCTCGATTATTCCGACTGGATCGACGCCTATCTGGAGGGGAAGAGCTTCGCCACCAACGCTCCCATGGTCACCTTCACCGTCAACGGCCAGGAGGCGGGTTCGGTGTTGAAGTGGGAGAAGGGGACGCTCCAGGTCAAGGTGGAGGCCGAAGCCGAGTCTCACGTTCCCATGTCGAGCATTGAACTGGTAGTGAACGGCCAGGTGGTGGCGACCGAGAAGGCGCGCAAAGATGGCACGCGCGTCCGGCTGAAGAAGGGGATGGAAGTCACGGACAGTTGCTGGATGGCAGTCCGGGTCCGGGGCGAGGCCCATCGGCTTCTTCCCAACGACGCCGCCCTGTATGCCCATACGAGTCCGGTCTACTTGAGCTTCAAGGATCGCCCCGTCCGTTCCCACGCCGCCGCCCGGTTTTTCGTGGAGCAGATCGATCTCTTGATCCAGCGGGTCCACGACAGGGGCCAGTTCAGCCACGAGCGGGAGAAACAGAAGACGGTGGACCTCTTCCGGAAGGGCCAGGGCATCTACCGGGCGATGCTGGAAGAGGAGGAGACGGAGGCGGTCCCGGTGCGCTTCGGGCACTATTCCAGATAGGCCCCGCTCTTCTTGACCGTTCGTCCTTGTGAGTGCCCCGGATAAGCGGATAGAGACCATGCAACGCAGGAGTTTCCTGAGGCTGTTGGGATCGGGAGGTGCGGCCGCCTCCGGACTGCCGTTGGCGGCCTCGAATCCCGGACGCGGCGCCGTTCGTGCCGAGCCGGCGAGAACGCCACTGGAAATCGGCCAGGAAAAGCAGCTCTTTCTGGACGACCATGTCGTCGAAACCCTGGAGCCCCGGGTCTTCAAGCTCCTGAACCAGCCCGTCCGGCACCCGGAGAATCCGGTGATTCCCCTGGGAACCGACTGGGAGCAGAAGGGGGGACTGTCGCACGGGGGCGACGCCGCCACTGTCCTCTACGATCCGGAACTCAAGCTCTATCGGTTCTACGGGTGGATGATTCCTTGGCCTGCCCGGGGAGAATCGTTTCGAAAATTCATTTTCTACGCCGAGTCGGAGGACGGTCTCCACTGGCGGAAACCGCCCCTGGGCCAGGAACGCTATCTGGGGTACGACACCAACTTCATTCGCTTGCCCTTCCTGGGTGACGCGACCCCCGGAAATGTCGGCGTGTTCCTGGATCCGGTGGCCCGAACATCGGAGGAGCGCTACAAGATCCTGTACGAGCGCAAGCAAGACGGGAAGTGGGGCTTCTATCCGGGTTACTCCGCGGACGGACTCCATTTCCAGCCCTATCCGGTCTCCCGGCCCGCCATCCCCTTCCACAGCGATACCAACAACAACCCGATCTGGAACCCTGGGACCAACGAATACCTCATCTACCACCGGACCCACCCGAGACTGGATCGTTGGTTTCAGCCGGAGTCCGTCTATCCCGAGGGCGCCCGGGCGCGGACGGCGGCCTGGGCGGCCAGCCGGGACTTCCTTGACTGGGACGGCCCCGGCGACAAGCGAGACCCGGAAGAGCGCTACGTCTGTTTTCACGCCGACTCGAAGGACCGCGTCGGGGACCGGGACTTCTACACCTTGGAGGTGCTCCCATATGCCGGCGGGTCGGTCGGTTTCACGTCGGTGTACCATAACCTGATGGGCCAGATTCCCGCCGGGACCGATTCGGGCAAGGCCCGGAGTCCATGGGTGGACCGGATCGACGTGCAATTGCTCTGGAGCCGGGACGCCCGTCGCTTCGAGCGGGTCGGGGACCGCAGGGTGTTTCTGCCCAACGGTCCCGCGGGGAGTTGGGACGAGCATCTCTGCTACACCGCCCAGGCGCCCATCGTTCGAGAGGACCTGGGCGAAATCTGGATCTATTACGAGGGGTTCGGTGGACGGCACCACTTCAAACAGCGCGGCGAGCAGCAGCGGGGTCAGATCGGTCTGGCCGTCCTTCGTCTGGACGGGTTCGTCAGCATCACCGGCGCGGGCTCGCTGACCACCCGGCCCCTGGTCTTCAAGGGCAACCGCCTGCGCATCAACGCCACTGGCCGGGACCGGTACGCAGGCGATGGCTACGGCACGGTCAAGGTGGCATTGTTGGATGGGGAGACCGGCCGGGCCCTGCCCGGATATGGCCTTGACGATTGCCGGGTCTTCGGCGGAGACAGCATCAGCCACGCCGTGAGCTGGCGCGGGAGCGCCGATGTCGGCGCTCTGGAAGGGAAGGCGGTCCAGGTCCGGTTCCAGGTCCACCGGGCCAAGCTCTTTTCATTTCGGTTCACACGGGAGCCTGTCTGACTCTGTGCCCGTGACATTGACCTTCAATTCGAGAGGGGATACATCGTGAAAAATCTGGGGAGACTCGCAACGGTCCTACTGTTCGTCGGTTTTTTCGGAGCGCTTTCCTGTACTTCCGAACCCGTTGAGGAAGGGCCGGTCCCCATCGAGGTGGGACCGGGCACCCACCTCTTCGGGGACGATCGACTGGTGGCGGAGCCGGAGCGGGACTGGCGCTC
>JAPOYZ010000224.1 GCA_026706325.1 Candidatus Aminicenantota bacterium | reverse complement strand
GGGGCCAGGGATCCGCCAATTCCAGGTAGCGGTCCCCTCCGACCCCCCAGATCTGACTGGCGTAGCCTTGGCCTCCGCTGCCTCTCAGCCCCTCTTCGAGCGCGGACCCCACGCCCTGCCGGTGAAAGGGATAGCGAGCGGCCTGGACCAGAACCTGGACGGCCCCGGGTGTGCGGGCGTGGCAGAGCAGGATCCCATGGGCCCCGGTGGCCAGGATCTGCTGCACCATCCAGTAGTTGGCCTTCATGGTGGCCTCGTCGATTCCGCCCACGGGCAGCGTGCAGATCACGGCCGGCGTCCGGTGCCCGCTGGGGGTGGGGCCGCCGTCCACCAGGCCTTGCATGAATCTCCGGAGCGCAGTCACGTCGTAGGACCCATGCTCCATCTCGTAGTTGATGTAGTCGGCCCAGGTCCGGGCCAGCTTGCGCCCCTCCTCGTAACCGCCGTGGCCTCCCGTGTAGTAGATGGGCTGCCCTCGCTCCAGCAGCTCGATGGCCTTGTTGATCCGCTTCGGGGACTCGGCCGCTTCCGAAGAGGCGACGGTTCCGGAGCCGGCCAGAAGGGGGAAAAGGGTCAATACCAGCAGCAGTGTCCACTTTCTCATGGCTGTCGCACCTCCGATCCAGGTTTGATTCCTGAACAGTTTGTCTCATTATGGTCTCAGTGTCCCGGCTTGGCGTCAGGTTTTAAGTTCGATCCCACCAAGGAGAAGGTTATGCACACGCGGTTCGCATTGAAGACAACGATTCTGTGCTTGCTCTGGATCGTGGCCCAGGGTCAGAGCCCGGCCCTCGCCTCGAAGGTGAAGGTCCTGGTCGGGGCCGGCTACAAGAAACAGTTGGCGGACCTGGAGAAGCGGCTACCCAACCTGGAGCTGGTGGTGCCCGGCCAGGGTGGGATTGCCGACGTCATCGCCGACTGCGATGCCATCATCGGACTTCCCTACGGCCAAAAGGGCCAGGAAATCCTGCGCCAGGGAAAGAAGCTGAGATGGGTGCACAGCACCAGCGCCGGGGTTGAGAAGATCGTCCACATTCCCGAATTGAAGGACAGCGACATCACCTTGACCAACGCCAAGATCATGATGGGACCCGAGATCGCCGACCATGTCTTCGCCCTGCTCCTCGCCCTCACCCGGAATCTGAAGGAGTACGACCGGGAAATGGACAGCGGAAACTGGATGCGCGGGGAGACCCGGCTGCCCATGATCGAACTCCGCCGCAAGACCATGGTGATCATCGGCCTGGGCGGCATCGGCTCCCAGGTGGCCCAACGCGCCGCGGCCTTCGACATGCGGGTCCTGGGCGTCGACCCCAAGGACATCCCGTTGAGCCGGGACGTGGAGGAAGTGGTGGTTCCGGACCAGTTGCACCGGGTCCTGCCGGAGGCCGACGTGGTGGTGAGCTGCGTCCCCCACACGCCCGCCTCGGAAGGAATGCTGGGACCCGCCGAGTTCGCCGCCATGAAGGAGGGCGTCTACGTGGTGAACGTCTCCCGGGGAAAGGTGATCCGGACCGACGCGCTGCTGGAGGCCCTGCGATCAGGCAAGGTCCGGGCCGCCGGCCTGGACGTCACCGATCCGGAACCGCTTCCCGCCGACCATCCGCTCTGGAAGATGGACAACGTCATCATCACGCCCCACGTGGCGACCCGCTCCCGCCTGTCGCGGGTTCGGCTCGCGAATCTTATCCGGGACAACATCGAACGGTTCGCCACCGGCCGGCCCCTCCGGCACGTCGTCAACAAGGCGGCCGGGTATTGAACCTCCGCCGGATAGGGGATCGAACCTTTGTTCCCGCCGTTCCGTCAACAAGAGCGTGAGGACTGGAGGAATAGAGATGAAGACAAAACGATTCGTACTCTTTTGGTTCGCCTTCACGGCAGTCGCCTCGGCGCAAAACCCGCAAAACCCCTACCTCAAGAACTACTATCCCAAGAAGGACGCCGCGTTCGGACAAGTCGTGGTGGGAGGCGGCTACGAGACGGTCATCAATTTGACCAATCGGGGATCACGTCCCTATGCCGGGACACTGGGCCTTTTCCGAACCGTAAACAATGAGAGCGTGGACTGGAACCCGACGGTCAACGGCGTCGCCGTGGAAAATGGCGAATACCCAGTAAGAATCCAGCCGCAGGCCACGGTGACGCTTCGTTTGACCGGGTCCCAAGTGGAGGCGGGCGCCGCCATCCTGCTCACGGAAGATCTGTCGCGCGACAATTTCGAAAATCTATCGCTGGAAAACCTTATCGAGGCGAACCTCTCATATCTGGTCCGTGAGAACGGCCGGGTGAGCGACAGCGTGGGCATCGCTCCCTCCAAGGAATTCTACCGGGCTTCCATTCCCTTCGAAAAATTCAAGGAGATCGCCCTCGCCCTTGTCAACGGCGACCTGAGTGGAGAAAGAACGGCCACGGTCGAACTCTCCCTCTTCTCGGGAGACGGGGATCCTTTGGGGACCAAGGAGGTCATTACACTAGGGCCACTATCTCACTTGGCTCAATTCCTCCATGAGTACTTTCCGGGTCAGGCACTGGACGGTGGCAAGGTCGAGATCGCTTCCGACGTCCCCATTTTCGGAACAGCCCTCACCTTCTCAGGCGGACAATTCTCAAGTCTTCCACTGGACCCGGCCCCGGTCACCTATTCGGTTCGTCTTGAGGACGATGAAGGCTACGCCACTGGCGAACTTGCCCTCTGGGCCGAGGGCTTGTCGATACGCGGATACATGGTAATCTCGGGTGTCGACGGTCAGGATTTCGACGTTCCCGAGTTCAGTTTGGTCAACGGCGAACTGAAGGATGGCTTTCTACGGCTTGCCTTCACGATTCTGCAAGATCCTTTCTTCAACGAACCGGTGACCATGTCGATGGGACACAACCAATTCTCGTTCGAGTCGGAACGGGTTTCGGGCAAATGGATCGAATGGTTCCAGAATGACCAGCATTTGAAGGGAACCTACGAACTCACACGGTGAGGAGCCAGGTAAGGGAACCACGATCGAAAACTTGGTTTGGAGATTGAACCAGGCAAAGATTGTCTCCGTCTGTATAATGGGAGGCAATCATGAGAACCTCATCCCCAATTTCCACCGGTGATCCCACACGCCCGAGACCGTGCCAGTGGAGCCGAACGGCTCTGTTGAGTGCGTTCCTTGTCCTGATTGCGGGCACTTCCGCCACATGGGTTTCGGCCGGACGGGACCATCCGTCCAGGGTCAGCTTCATGGACGGCACTGCCGCCTATGAGACTGCGGGTGACGTGGACTGGAACGAGGTGGCGCTCAATCTACCGCTGGTCAGCGGCGACCGGATCATGGGCCACCCCGGCTCGCGGATCGAGGTGGAGTTGGGGGATGGAAACTTCGTTCGAATATCCGGGGAGACGGATGTCCTCTTCCCTGAGCTGTCCCGGAAGCAGACTATTTTGAAGCTTCACGAGGGAGACCTGATCCTGCGGGTGACCGACGCCGACCGCACCCAGGTTGACCTGGACCAGGCCTCGGTCCAGATTCGCAAGAGGGGACTCTACCGAATCCAAGTCGATCCCGACGGCTCGATCCGCCTTGTGGTCCACGAGGGCCGGGCTGAAGTCAGCAGCCGGCACGGGAAGGAAAGATTGGAGACAGGGCAACAGTTGCTTCTGGACGCACGCCGGATCGGAATCCAGGCGCTGGTTCGGGATCTGGACGATTTCGAGCTATGGAGCGGTCAGCGTGACGCCGTGATGGTCAGCACCCGTTCCGCCGCGTACCTGGGAGGTGTTGACTTTCCCGGGGTCCAGTCGTTGGACGAGCATGGCTACTGGGCTAACGCCGGGAGTTACGGGCACGTCTGGGTGCCCGACGCCTCGGTGGGATGGGCTCCGTTCCGATACGGACAGTGGCGCTATCTCTCAACCGGACTGACTTGGATGAGCCATGAACCCTGGGGCTGGCTCCCCTACCACTACGGACGCTGGATCTATTACGGACCCATGGGCCGTTGGGCCTGGGTGCCGGGTGGGTTCAACCGATGGCGGCCGGCACTTGTGGACTTCTATTGGGGAGGCGACTACTTTGGCTGGGCGCCCCGGGGCTACTACGGGAGGGGCATCGGAGGCGCAAATCCGACCACGGTGGTCCCAAACAATACCTTGGGGAATCGGAATCCGCGGGATCGTTCCAACGGCCTGACCGTCGTTCACCGGAACGACTTGGGCCGGGAACCAACAAGGACCCGCGTCTTGGCCTCCGACGCCGTCGTGGGCGGTCTCCGGAAAGGTCTACCCAGAGACCTTCAGCGTTCCCGTGTCTGGAATCGTAGCTCCGCCCTTTCGAGGAGTGACGTCCGGTCCTCCAGATTGGCATCCCGGACCACCGGGATTTCCCGGGAGGGAGTCGCGGGCGGCGGCTCTCGACGGCCCAGCGTCGCCAGAGGTGGAACCGACGGCACGCGGACCCAGGCCCGGCAGTCTTTCCGGTCAAGGTCGTCGAGCCGTAGCTTTTCTCGCACTTCGCCCGCCTCCAGAGGGTCCTTCACCACGCGAAGCAGCCGCAATTCATCCAGGCCATCCGTCTGGAGTTCGAGACGATCCAGGTCCGGCAATTCACCGACCTTTACCGGCCCGTCGGTCCGATCCTCTTCGGGATCCAGGTCACGGACACCGTCATCGGTGCCGACCTACAACAGGACGACTCCCACTTATCGATCGGCACCGTCGTTCGGCCGTTCGACCAGCCCACGGGTACAGTCCCCTCCCAGGCAATCCGGATCTTCCGGAGGCGCGTCCCGCTCTCGGAGCACGACCCGCAGCCGGAACTGATTCAGGCCTCGCTTGCATAGCGCTCAGATGCGCAAGGGCATCACGATGGATAGACACGGGCAACCTGCTTGGTTGCCCGTTCTTGTTTCAGGCATTTCAAAATGATGCTGGCTGGCAAGACACTGCGAGGGGTCAATTGAACCGACCAGCTATGCACTCCGTCTGAATGATGTGAGGTCATCATGAATAAACCAACATCCATCCCGGCAGGCAGTTCCGAAAACTCGAGGGCGTGGCGAGGGGGCCAACTGGCTAACCTGGCCGCGATCCTGATCCTGATTTCAGGATTCTCAACCACATGGGTTTCGGCCGGCCGGGACCATCCGGCCCGGGTCAGCTTCATGGACGGCCGCGCCGCCTACGAGTCTTCCGGCGACGTGGACTGGAGCGAGGTGACGCTCAACCTTCCCCTGGTCAGCGGCGACCGGATCGTCGCCCACCCCGATTCCCGGATCGAGGTGGAATTGGGGGAGGGCAACTTCGTCCGGATCTCCGGAGAAACCGATGTCTTTTTCACCGAGCTGTCCCGGAAAAAGACCCTTCTGAAGATTCACCAGGGCGACCTGATCCTCAGGGTGAATGATGCCGGTTCGGTCTATCTGGACATGGAACTGGCCGCGATGAGGATCCGCAAGAAAGGACTCTACCGGATCCAGGTCAATCCCGACGGCACGATGCGCCTAGTCGTCCACAAGGGCCGGGCCGAAGTCACAAGCCGGCACGGGAAGGAGAGAGTGGAAACCGGGCACGAGTTGCTTGTGGACGCGCGTCAGGTCGGCGTCCAGGCGCTGGTCCGCGACTTGGACGACTTCGAGCTCTGGAGCGGGCGCCGCGACGCCCTTCTGGTCAGCAGCCGCTCCACCGGATACCTGGGTGGAGTCGACTATCCGGGTGTCCACTCACTGGACCGTCATGGCCACTGGGCTCACTATGGCTCCCACGGGCACGTCTGGGTGCCCGCCGTCGCGGTGGGATGGACGCCGTTTCGGCATGGACGGTGGTGTTTCCTCGCCGGCGGATGGACCTGGGTCAGCTACGAGCCCTGGGGCTGGCTGCCCTACCACTACGGGCGCTGGATCTATTACGGCCCCCGGGCCCGGTGGGCTTGGGTGCCCGGCGGATTCAACCGCTGGCATGCGGCTCACGTCGACTTCTACTGGGGAAACGGTTACGTCGGCTGGGCGCCCCGGGGCTACTACGGAAGGGGCCGCCGAGGGCGCGGCAACACGACAGTCGTGGTCAACAACAACATTTTCAGGAATTGGAACCCGCGGGACCGCTCCAACGGGCTGACCGTCGTTCATGGACGCGATCTGGGAAGAGGACCAGGAAGGACTCGAGTCGTTGCGTCCAACGCCATCGTGGGCAGATTCCGGGAGGGGCTCCCCAGAGAACTCCAGCGTCCACGTGGGCGGGGACCGAATGCCGTCTACTCGAGAAGCGGCGTCCGCTCTTCGAGGTTGGCTTCCAGACCGCCTGATCGCACTCGTGACCGCTTGGTAGGCACCGGTTCCCGGCGTTCCGGCGTCGCCAGGAGCGGTTCGGAAGGCTCGGCCGTCCGTGTCCCATCCCGGCGATCGTCTGTGAGCCGTTCCGATCGATCCGGGTCCGCCCGATCGGCTGTCCGGCAACGGTCCGATTCCCGCCGGAGCGGGCGGTCCGCAGTAAATGTCATCCGCACTCCGACGCGGGCGCCGCAAACGACCCGTTCCACTGCTCCGAGCCGGAATCTTTCCCGGTCCACGCCCGGGTCCAGAGGGTCTTTCGCCAACCGCAGCAACCGGCAGTTGTCAATACCTCCGGTCGCCGCTCCCGATAACGTTTCCAAGGGCACTCGCGGCCGGACTCCATCCCGGCCTTCGTTCGTCACGCGTCCCAATCCGACCGGGCCCACGGGAACCTTCTCCCGGCAGCGTCCCGATTCCCGGGAACGCGGGCGGTCCGGCCCGAGCTTCAGCCCCACTCCGAACCGGACTCCGCAATCGTCGCGACCCGCTTCTCCGAGCCGAAGCATTTCCCGGTCCTCGCCCGGTTCGCGTGGGTCCGTCACAAGACGCACCCCCCGCAACCAGTCCAGGCCCTCCGTCTCCAGGTCGAGATCCACTTCCCAGCGGACGTTCTCGCGTCCGGCGGTCCGGCCATCGTCACCGTCCAGCTCTCGTCCTTCGGTGCGATCGCGTCCTTCCTCCAGGCCGGCTCCCTCATATCGCGCTCCGTCGCCGCCGAGAAGCAGGCCATCCGGTTCCCAGGTTCGGTCCGCGCCCCGATCATCCGGATCTTCCAGTCGAAGTTCCGGCTCTCGACGTTCATCCAGACGCCAACGGTGACTCCGGGTCGAACATGGAAAGGAAAACGGGCAACCCTGGCGGTTGCCCGTTTTCGTTTCAGGATGGAGCGTACCGCCTGGACGCCGGGCCGGCCGCCGGCTGCGGCGACTTTCCCTACGGGCGCATAGTAGACTGAGCCCGGAAAAACTGGATCATAAACAGGTCCGATCAAGGCGTTCCCAGCGCTGAAATCGGCAGAGCGCATCCCGGGAGACGCTTTCCTATGCCAACGATGACGGGTGCCCGCTTCCTGGCCGAGACCCTCCACGGTTACGGCGTCACTCACTTCTTTTTCATGCCGGTGGTCATCCCCGAGGCCATGCCCGAAATGGAGCGGATGGGCATCGCCAGAGTCATGACCCACGGCGAGAAGGCGGCGGCCTACATGGCCGACGGTTACGCCCGGGTGCGCCGGGGGATCGGCGTTTGCGGCGCCCAGTCGGTAGGCGCCCTGAACCTCGCGGCCGGACTCCAGGATGCCTACCTGGCCTGCTCGCCGGTCCTGGCGCTGACAGGGCGGCTTCCGCAGATCCGCCAGGACCGGAACGCCTATCAGGAAGTCGATCACACGGGACCCTTCACCGCCGTGACCAAGTACAGCATGGCCGTGACCGCAGTGGACCATTTTCCCCGCTTTCTTCGCCAAGCCATTCGGGAAGCCACGACGGCGACGCCTCGACCCACCAACCTGGAGTTGTGGGGGATCTTCGGCGGAGAGGTGATGAGCGGGGAGGCCGACCTGGAGATCGTGGTGGAAGAGCCCTTCGCCCAGATTCCACCGTTTCGACCCGAGCCGGAGTTGCCGCCCGTGCTTGACGCCATTGAGTTGCTGGCCAAAGCCAGTCGGCCCATCGTGGTGGCGGGAGGCGGCGTGACCGTCTCCGGGGCGGGCCAGGAACTGGTGGAGCTCTCGGACCGGCTTCAACTGCCCGTCATCACCTCCCTGAACGCCAAGGAGACTTTCCCCTTCGACCACCCGCTGGCGGTCGGTGTTTCCGGCCAGTACTCCCGCACCTGCGCCAACCGGGCCCTGGCCGAAGCGGACCTGGTCTTCTTCGTGGGAAGCCACACCGGCGGCCAGGTGACCAACGACTGGCGGATCCCCCGGCCCGGAACCCGGGTCGTCCAACTCGACATCGATCCCGCCGAGTTGGGCAGGTCCTTCCCCATTTCGGCCGGCATGCAGGGGGACGCCCGGGCCGGACTGCGCAAGATGTTGGCCCACTGCAGCGTCGTCGAGTCCCTGGGGCTGACCCGGTCCCGTGCCGAATGGATCGCCCGCGTTCACCAACTGGTCCAGGAGTGGCGGGACGAAGTGGCGCCCATGGTCAACTCCGATCTGCTTCCCATGCGGCCGGAACGGCTGTGCAAGGAGCTGACCCGGCTCCTTCCGGACGACGCCATCCTCGTCTCCGACACCGGGCACTCGGGCATCTGGACCGGCACCCTGGTGGACCTGACTTCGGCGGATCAATCCTACATCCGCTGCGCCGGGTCCCTGGGATGGGGCATTCCGGCGGCCATCGGCGCCAAGTGCGCCGCCGGAGACCGGCCCGTCATCTGCTTCACCGGAGACGGCGGCGTCTGGTATCACATGACGGAATGGGATACGGCGCTCCGCTACGGTATCCAAATGGTGACGCTGATCAACAACAATGCTTCGCTGAACCAGGAGAAGGACCTCAACGAGAGGATCTACGGCGGGCGCCAGCCGGGGTCCGATCTGCTCTGGAGGCTCACCGACGCCGATTTCGCCAAGATCGCCGAGTCCATGGGCTGCTTCGGGATCCAGGTCAACAAGCCCAGCGAGTTGGCCGGCGCCCTGGAGCAGGCGTTGGCTGCCGGCCGGCCCGCCGTAATCGACGTCAAGACCCACATCGAGGGCATCGCACCCAAGGCCTGGGACTGAGGCGACCCTATCCTCACGCTAGCCAGGTTGCTAAGAGACAAGGAATGTAGTATCGTACCTACATTCAGTTGGAATGCAGGAGGTCCAACTTATGGGGATTACGACCATTACCAGCAGGGAATTCAACCAGGACGTGAGCAAGGCCAAGCGGTGCGCGGCAAACGGACCGGTCTTGATCACCGATCGCGGCCGTGCGGCCCATGTTCTATTGACGATTGAGGCCTATCTCAAGATCACGGACGGGGAAGCGACCGTCGGCGAATTGTTGGCCATGCCTCAAGCCGCCGACATCGATTTCGAGCCGCCGCGCCTGAAGGGCAAGTTGTTCGAACCAGTCGACTTGTCCTGATGTATCTCCTTGATACCAATGTCGTCGCGGAATTGAGAAAAGCACAGTCACCCAAGGTCGACAGGAACGTGTTGGCGTGGTCGAACAGCGTCCCCGTATCAAGTCTCCATCTGTCGGCAATCACTGTCATGGAGCTTGAAATGGGCATCTTGTTGGTCGCGCGCCGAGATCCAGCTCAGGGAACCATCCTTCGAACTTGGCTGGATGGCCATGTGTTGCCGACGTTCCTCGACCGGATTCTGCCGGTGGACACCTCGGTCGCAAGACGTTGCGCCAGACTCCATGTTCCGGACCCGCGCCCGGACCGGGACGCGCTCATTGCAGCGACGGCATTGGTGCACGGAATGACGATGACTCGCAACGTCCGTGACTTCATCCCGACCGGTGTTGAAACGGTGAATCCTTGGGAGGAATGAAACGGAGCAGCGTTTCCCACGAGCTGGAATTGGCCGCGAGCCTGAATTCGGGGTGTCGCTGGCTCCGGACCCTGATGGACAAACAAGGAAGCGTCCGGGGATCCGACCACGCTTCACTCTACTATAAGGTTCCCGGCAGTCTGGCCGTCAACGGCGCCTTCGACGCGGCGTTTTCCTGCCTCGACTGGTTTGCCTCGCATTTTCTGGGAAACCGTGGCCAACTGGCCATTCCGCCGGAGCAGGAGGCGTCCCGGTTCACCAATACCTACGATCGGGGCTGGCTGGTCTGGGGCGCCGGGATCTGCGGTCGATACGAAATCGCCTTCCCACTCGCCGAGGACATTCTCGCGTATCAGGACCGGGAGAGCGGCGGTTTCCTGGACAGAGTGGCGGATCTACGCCAGGGAGAAGGCGTGCAGCACGCCATGACCGCCGGATTTTCCGGCCTCAGCCTTCTCTCCACCCGTCACGTTGCCGCCGCTCGGCGGGCGGGTGATTTCCTCATCGACCTGTTGAAGCTTCAACCCCACCCTCGAGAGGGACTATATCTGGCAGCCAACCGCTGTGCGGACGGCACCCAGGAGTTGCTCCTGGAACGGACCAGCAGGGACTATGTGGACCGCGACGGCCTCAAACAACGGCCGGCCCGGCTGGGGCCGGTCCAGGG